>CAYGTK010000248.1:0-4921 GCA_964352775.1 uncultured Chitinophagaceae bacterium | reverse complement strand
CCTAGCATTTCGCTTACCCGTTGCTGTTTGGCCTAAACCAATGGCATTGTAGTAGACTGCTTCCCAGCCATCTTTCACTGCAAAGCGGAAGGAATTGGCAAAATTATAATCTACAACTTGAAGCTCAGGTTTTGTAGGCACAACATTTATCATTCCCTTTTCATTAACAGCTATAGACAGAACAAGCGACTGCCCATTGCGCATCACTGTAATGTCTACTATTTCTTTCTTATGCTTAAGCAGGGCAACCCTCAGATCTCCAAATACCATTACCGTATCATCCTCAACATTAGTGATCACGTCGCCTTTCTTCATCCCAGCCTCATCAGCAGCTTTACCAGGTAACACACTATCTATGGCAAAGGTGAAGTTCTCTAAACCGATGAATAAACCTTTATGCTCTGGCATCAGGTGATTCATTTCAAAAGGCAAACAAATATCAACTCGTTTACCACTCCTATTGACCGTGTAAATAGGCTCGAACATGGCTGCTGTAGTAAGGAAATCGATCATCCGCTCACTAGTATCGCCGTTTATAGCTACTAGCTTATCTCCATTCTCAAAACCAAGTTTTTGCCCTAATTCGTAGGCGTAGATACCTGTAGTTACATTTTCAGGCGGCAAGTAGGATTCCTTGAACTGATTTAACCAGAACATGAAAATGAGCACCCCTAAAATGATGTTCATCACAATACCCGCTATCATTACAATGAAGCGCTGCCATGCAGGTTTACTTCTGAACTCCCATTCCTGTGGTTCTTTATCGAGTTGCTCTTGATCGAACGACTCGTCTATCATCCCCGATATTTTCACATATCCACCAAGTGGAAACCAGCCTAAGCCGTATTCAGTATCACCTACTTGTTTTTTAAAAATGGCGAAGTCGCCAAAATCAAAGAAGATATAAAACTTCTCCACCTTTATACCAAAGGCTCTGGCCGCCAAAAAGTGACCGAGTTCGTGTATAAATACCAACAATCCTAAGCCTAGCAAGAGTTGCCCGGCCATTATTAATCCTTCCATGCGCGTGGTTCAGCTTTGCTAAGTAATGATACGATCATCCGTGCGTATTAACGCAGGAACATACCGTCTATTCTTCCACATACTGCCCTAAAAAATTGACGATCTGCCTATCGTTGCTTAAGCGCGGTACTTTATTCTGTCCACCCAGTTTACCTTGGCTACGCATGTATTCAATAAAGCCCCCCTGTCGAACCCTAATTATCTTTAGTGTTCGTAGTACTCCGCCGATCAACAGGTCTTTATAGTATATGTTTTGTTGCTGAAGGGCTTGATCTACCTTTTTAGCGAACACTTCTAAATCCTTCGGTCCATTCTCGAATTCAATGGCCCATTCGTGGTAAGGCAAGCCACTATCTGGGGTCACCTGTGGTGCCACAGTAAATTCTACTATTTCTACACCTTCTTCTTTGGCAACTGAGAGTAAAGCCTCTTCTACCTCCTCTCCTATCACATGTTCTCCAAAAGCAGAGATGTAATGCTTTATACGACCTGTAACAACTATACGATAGGGTGAAGTAGATACGAATTTTACAGTATCGCCGATATTGTAGCCCCATAAACCTGCATTACTATTAATTATGATAGCATAATTTACCCCCACTTCTACATCCTTTAGCGAAAGCCGAGTAGGGTTTTCATCAAAGATTTCTTTCGCCGGTATAAACTCAAAGAATAACCCCGAATCTACATTTAGCAGTAAACCCTCTTCGGTCATGGTATCTTGAAAAGCTATAAATCCCTCGCTAGCTGGGTAGGTTTCAATAGAAGGAATTGCTTTGCCTATAGTAGTTTCCAGTTTAGCTCGGTAAGGTTCATAATTCACCCCACCATATACAAACACTCTAAAATTGGGGAAGATGTCTTTTATCGACCTCCCTGTTCTTTCTATCAGTTTATCAAAATACATCTGCACCCATGGGGGTATTCCACTTATTAGGGTAAGATCTTTATTTACCGTCTCGCTTACTATCGCCTCCAACTTTTGTTCCCAATCATCAATACAATTGGTTTCCCAACTTGGCACTTGGTTAGCCTTTAACCAGCTTGGCACTTGATGATTTACTATTCCTGACAACCTGCCTATTGAAATACCATTCACTTTTTCTAACACTGGGCTTCCCGACAGGAAGATCATTTGACCATCCATCAAATTATAGTCCCCCGTTTCAACCATGTAAAGCAGTAAAGCTGTTTGAGCAGTATAGAAATGATTACTAATAGAATCGTGAGTTATGGGAATGTACTTTGCTCCACTAGTTGTTCCTGATGTTTTGGCTAGATATACAGGGCGAGCAGGCCATAATACATCTCGCTCACCTTCCATTACCCTATCAATATATGAACGCAGCCCTTCGTAATCACGAATGGGCACGCGTTGCTTAAAGTCTTCATAAGTATTGATAGTAGCAAAGTCGTGGTCTTTCCCAAAAGCTGTAGACTTACCTATAGTAACCAGTTTTTTAAATTGACGTTCTTGAGCTAGTAGTGGATCTTTCTTCCACTTACGAACTTTTCGTGCTATTATTTTAGCATAGGGTTTAATGAAGAACGACTTGATGCTCATTAAACGTAAATATAGTTATAGCGTAGTTTCGGCTATTAACTAGATAGGCACATTGCGTTAACTATCGCCCTTTCTTCTTTAGGGGGAAGCTCATTTTGTAGTCAACATCCACTTCACCTTTACTGATAGCATTAAGGCGGCCTTTTAAGAAACGACGTTTCAATGGCTTTAAATGATCGGTGAATAGAATGCCATCTACATGATCGTACTCATGTTGTATGACACGAGCTGTCATATCAGAAAAAGTCTCTTCATGTAAATTCCAATCTCGATCGTAATATTCAATAGTGATCTTAGGTTGACGGCTTACATCTTCGCGAATACCTGGTATGCTTAAACAGCCTTCTTGAAAATCCCATTTACGACCACTCTCGGCTAAGATGATCGGGTTAATGAATACTTGTTTCATACCCTTTTCACGTTCAGGGTCATCATCGTCGTACATCTGTGTACTATCAATAATGAATAAACGGATACCTAAACCAACTTGTGGTGCAGCCAAACCAACACCAGGGGCATTGTACATAGTCTCGAACATATTGTCGATAAGCTCCTGTAAGTTGGGGTAGTTTTCGTCAATATCTTCCGCCTCACGCTTCAATACGGGGTCACCAAAAGCAACAATAGGTAGTATCATCAGGAATTCTTCTCCATATAACTTTGAAGGATAAGGGCTGCGCTTACCTTATCAAGGTTTCCCTTTTCGCGACGGTCTTTCTTCTTGTAACCTGCAGTTATCATACTCTGCATGGCCGTTTTGCTGGTAAAGCTCTCATCCTCTGTGTCCACTGGAATATCTGGAAAGTTCTTACTCAACATATCTAGAAAATTGCGCACAATTGGGGTAGCATCAGTATCATCTCCATTCAGAGCAAGGGGCATACCCACTACGATACGTTCTACATCCTGTTCTTTCAAATAGGTTTTCAAAAATTGTAGCACTTCATCACCAGCTGCCAATGTAGTAAGCGGCGATGCAATTATTTGCATCGGGTCAGTAGCGGCAATACCTACTCTTTTGCCACCCACATCTATTCCTAGTAATCGTGCCATATGTGTGTAAAGATAATGGATCTGCACGGTTTATGTGTCTTTTGCTTTACCTGTGTACTTAGGCGTTCTTCTTATCTTTCTACTATGAGATTTACGAATATTATTTTTTTACTGCTGATCACACTTTCTGTAGGTGCCCAGTTACCCGACCCAAACTGGACTTGGTTTGAAGTAGCACCAATGCCCAAAGCCATTGCCAATAATGCCACCTGCGAATGCAATGTATCTAACACTAGACGATACGTTTGCAGCTTTGGGGGTATTGACACTAGTTTAGTTTATACAGGTATTGGCTTGGATGCCTTTCGCTACGATGTGATAAATGATGTTTGGGAAGGCATTCCACCCATACCTGACACCTTGGGCAAGATAGCGATGGGGGCTAGCTTTGTGAAAGGCAAAGCCTATGTTATTGGTGGTTATCACGTTTTTGCCAACGGGAATGAGGTGTCTTCCGACAAGGTACATGTTTACGACCCAGTTACCAATAGCTGGGAGGCAGATGCTGCGAGCATACCAGTAGCTATTGACGACCAAGTGCAAGCTGTATGGCGCGACAGCTTGATATATGTGGTTACAGGCTGGAAAGATGCAGGTAATGTGCCCAACGTTCAGATATTCAACCCAAGTACAAATAGCTGGCAAGTAGGCACACCTGTGCCTACCAGTAGCAGATACACAGCTTTTGGTGCCTCGGGCACTATAGTGGGCGATACTATATATTATATTGGTGGCGCTAGAATGGGGAATAACTTTCCCTTGGTTAGCAGTTTAAGAAAAGGGGCTATTGACCCTAATGACCCGGCGAATATTATATGGACAGAAGAGGAACAAATGAGTGCGTTGGGCTACAGAATGGGAGCAAACATTTTTAAAGGAAAGCCCATGTGGATAGGAGGATCGACCACCTCCTATAATTTCGATGCTGATGCCTACAATGGAAGTGGAATAATACAACCAGAAGACCGTGTAGTTCTTTATGATATTGAAAACGACACCTTGCTGAATTACGATATGGCTGCTCCACCAGTTATGGACCTTCGCGGGCTAGTTAAACTATCGAACAACCCAAGTGGAGAGAGTATTTACATTATAGCTGGAGGAATTGGCCCTAATGGCGTGGTAAGCAATAAGACCTGGGCCATTGGGGAACGCTATCCGGTAGGCATCACCCCAATCGAGAATAGCGTGAGTGTAGTGGTTTATCCTAATCCATCAGCTGGGATCTTCCAAATTTCAGCTACCGAGATGCAAAGCTTTGCTGTTTTCAATTCCTTAGGC
>CAYGTK010000247.1:0-5031 GCA_964352775.1 uncultured Chitinophagaceae bacterium | reverse complement strand
TTACAGCTACTGCACGAAGGCTTCGCATTTCTCTTTTGTGTTAGAAGAAGCCCTGAAGAACGACATCCACATTGAAACCTCGTCGGCCTACGATATTGACTTGGTAGATAGGTTAGTGGAGAAGGGACAACTGAAGAAAGACAAATTCATCATCAGCAATGGTTACAAAACCAAAGACTACCAAGAGAAGCTAGTAAACCTTATAAACGGCGGATTCAGCAATGTGATACCCGTGTTAGATAGCATGCGCGAGCTGGACTATTTTGAAGAGCATGTGCAAGCTGATTGCCAGTTCGGTATTCGTATTGCCGCAGATGAGGAGCCTAATTTTGAGTTCTATACTTCGCGATTGGGTATCCGCTACAACGATATTGTCAATTTCTACAAGAAGCGAATTGAGACTAACCCCAAGTTTCAGCTGAAAATGCTGCACTTCTTTATCAATACGGGTATTAAAGACACTATTTATTATTGGAATGAACTACACAAGGCCATCAAGCTATATGTGGAGTTGAAGAAGATATGCCCAGAGTTGGAGTACTTCAATATTGGCGGTGGATTGCCAATAAAGCATTCCCTTGGTTTTGAGTACGATTACGAATACATGATAGGCGAAATAGTCAATCAACTCAAAAGCGTTTGCAGCGAACATGGTGTAGAAGAGCCAAGCATCTTCACCGAGTTCGGAAGTTTTACGGTGGGTGAATCGGGGGTGATGCTCTTCAAAGTACTCCAACAAAAGCAACAGAACGACAAAGAGGGCTGGTACATGATAGATGGTTCCATAATGACCACGCTACCTGATATTTGGGGTATCAACCAGCGTTTCATCATGCTGCCGCTAAACCAATGGAATAACGAATATCAGCGCGTAAACGTAGGCGGATTAAGCTGCGATATTTACGATTACTACAGCTCTGAATCACACATCGCCCAAGTATTCCTCCCAAAACTGAAAGAAGGCAAACCACTCTACATCGGCTTCTTTCACGTAGGTGCCTACCAAGAATCGCTAAGCGGATATGGAGGTACCAAGCATTGCCTAATGCCATCGCCCAAGCACGTACTCATCCAGAAAGAGGGAGAGGAGTTTAAAACTGAAGTATTTGCAGGCCAGCAGAAAGCGGAGGATATGTTGAGGATATTGGGGTATTGAGGTTAGTCGGGAGTTGATGGTCCGTAGTCGATAGGGTTCTGAGGAAGACGATAGAAACAAGCTGCTTCAAATGAATCTACTTCATCAAAGTAATATTGGCCACAAAAATCACCATCAACTATCATCCATAATGGCTTAAAAAATTGGTAGCCTCGCGGATGGCTATAAAAGAAGAAAAAGCTATCGCCTTTCTCCTTGTAGTATCCGTTATGGCGTTCTTGAGCATATTCTAGAATGAAAGTACCGTTATCGTAAAGAACAACTTCGTTGTAATAAAACAACCCTTCCACCTGAGTAATTCTATACTTTCCAGTATGTTCAATTGTATTATCTGTATAATCCCAAGTATGCCCTAATACTGCTAATAAAATGAAGGCTCCAATAATGAGAAAAGTTGGTGTCCCTAATAGCATAGTCCAGAACCACCAAACTCGATAGAATGGTCTTTTTCTTTGAAAAAGGGTGACAATACCTGCAAGGATAGCTATCCATGCCGAAAAGTAGACAATTTGCTCATAGGGGAAAGAAAGGTTCACTCTAATCTATTTACAAACTTCCCCTTATCCAACTCACTAAACTTCTTCTTACCCCGCAGAAACTTATCTACGATGATAAGCCCGCGATAGAAACCTCTTCTATTTGGTTTTCCAATGTGGTGTTCCTTTAGTGTGCGCTTTACTTTCAAACGTTTCTTTACCAGCGAAGGGAGGTGAGAGAAGAAATAGAAATGTGCCCTTGCTACCGCCCACCAGTGCTTTGGTTCGCCTTCTAGCAAAAATTTATAGGCAGAAACTACATCTAAGGCTAAACGAACCGGCATGATGAGCAAAATGCTCCACCCCAAGTGATTTTTCATCAGCAGGCTTAAGTTGTTGCGGAAGTTGAGGTAGGTTTTCATTGGGCTGCCGTAGCTTAAGCTGCCTCCGCCTACGTGGTAGGTAGTACTATCAGGGCAAAGCATGATGCGGTAGCCCGCATTTTTCATTCTCCAACAGAGGTCTATTTCTTCCATGTGGGCGAAGAAGTCGCCATCTAACCCACCAAAGCGGTGGTATAGTTTTGCACGGACAAACATACAGGCACCCGTTGCCCAAACCAATTCAGCCTCTTTATCGTACTGTCCTTTATCGTCCTCAATATCCCAGAACACTCTTCCCTTGGTAAAGGCGTAACCGAAGCTATCTAGGTGACCGCCAGCGGCGCCAGCGTACTCAAACTTCTCTTTCTCTAGTTGCGCCCGTAACTTAGGCTGTACCGCACCGATGGTTGGGTCACCCTGCATCATCTTTACCACAGGTTCTATCCATCCAGGTGTTACTTCCACATCTTGATTGAGTAACACGTATATATCGGCCTCAACTTGCTTCAGGGCTACATTATAGCCCTCGGCAAAACCTGTATTCTCATCAGCTTCCAGTAGGGTGATCTGCGGATAGTGTTCCTTAACAAAGGCTACGCTATCGTCAGTAGAAGCATTGTCGGCCACTACATATTCTACATTGGGATAGGTTGTCTGCAATAGGTGAGGCAGGAATTCTTCCAAAAAGGACTTTCCATTCCAACACAGGATAACAACAGCAACTTTAGGCAATTTCTCCATTCCGACAACAAAAATAAGCCAAAAGCTATAAGCTTTCAGGCCGCTTATGTTTCCAGCGGCGGTGGCTCCATAACCAATTCTCAGGCTGCTCTTTAATGGCGGCTTCCAGTAATTGCATATATCCTTCTACTACAGCGCTTTCTGGCTCTTCTCCGGGTGTTTGGCTTATCAGTTTTATTTCTACCGTATATCTGCCTCGGCCAACTCGCCTGATGTCCCCAAAATAGGCAGGTACTCGCAGCATTTTCGAGATACGCTCTACCCCTTTATGCACAGGAGTGTCTTGGTTCAAAAAGGTCATCCAATGCGCTGCTTGGGTGTTTGAAGGGGTTTGGTCGCCAGGAAATAGTATCATTCTAGGTTTGCCCGCATTGTTCTTAAATATCTCTCGTGATCTATCTTCTCTAACTAGTTGCAGGCCAAAGCGAGTTCTCAAATTAATGATCAACTTATCGAAATGACTATTTTGCTGTGGGCGATAAAAGGAAATGCTCTGTTGAGGAAGATCTAGCCCTGCTAGTAGCGCTGCAAACTCCCAATTGCCGCTGTGCCCAATGGCTACTACCATATCATTCCCAGCGTCAAAATTTTTGATGAATTTCTCTTTGTTCAAGAATTTAAATCGGTCGCGAACTTCATCAGCTGATATGCTCAGTAACTTAATATTCTCTACTATTAAGTCGCACAGGTAGCGATAGAATTGCTCTGTTATTCGGTCAATTTCATCATCGGTCTTACTGGGGAAAGACTTCGTGAGATTGGTTCTAACAACTTTCCGCCTGTATTTAAGTACCCGATAAAGCAAGAAGAATAGCCCATCAGAAATGGCGAAAAGCACCCCAAAGGGGAAGTAAGAAAGTGGGTAAACAATGGCTATTACCAGCCAATAGGTTAGGCGCTTCATTTATTCATCGAAACGTTCGTTCACCCTGTTCCCAAAGTTATTAGGCGAGCGGATGTCGTATTCACTAGGCGAGTTGGTACCACTATTATGGGGCATGCTGAGTAGCGATTGCCAAGCTGGGTTACGAATTTCATCTATAGCGGTAGAGTGTATCAATTCATAGCTGTTGGTCACTCTATCTTGTGCTAAGAATACAAAGCGAACATTGCTCTGCCCTACATTGGTGGTGTAGTAGTGCCATATCTGGTAGGGGTAAACTCCAGGTTCCATTTCTGATTCCTGCAGCTGATTAGGCTCACCATATTGTAAGAATATCCTTCCTCTATCCGTTTCAAAACCATAAAGCAGACTTGTACCGAACGACTCTTGTACGTTCTGTAATTTCTTCTGATAAGCCAACCAAGTCTCATAAGTATTGGTTGGGGCATAGTTTTTCCAGAACGAATAGTAGTAGTTCTTTTGGTATTGAAGGTTATCGGTTTTTAGCATTCGCTTGGCCATAGTTCGGTCGGCCTTACCTGCTATTGGGGCAAGCGCTAATAAGTGATATTCCATTTCATCCTTCGTGAATTTTGCTACGAATGAATTTTCTAATTCCGCTTTATCTATAGCTACTATCTCAAATTCAGCCTGCTCTTCATCAGTACGGTCTACCTTTTTATAACGTTGGAAGAATTCCTTTTTGATGGAGATCAACTCATTTTGCTTGTCGCGTACCTCTAAAACCAGCTCGTAGTTGCCAGTAGGTAGTTCAGCAATATTGAATTCCCGAAGTATCGGCGTTACTCTACTACCACCTATTTTTTGGTAGCCCTTCATGTTATTGATTATCTGGTCGCCTTGGTATTGTTGTACCGCGTAGGTCAATAAGTAGGGTTCACTAATAGATTCTGGTAGGTATACTTCAGCATAAAATTTCAATACATCGATACCCGTGTTAAAAAAATTGAGAACAAATGGCGTGATCTTAAAACCAGCCTTGTTGTAAATATCTTTTCCGCTAGCCTTTACATATTCATCTACAAATTCTACTTGGCTAATGTCTACTGCATTAGCTTCTAAGTCTACTACTAGTGATTCGCTATCTGTATAAGTGTTTTCTGGGTCATTAACGTCTTGAAAGTTTACATCGGCTATATATACTCCATTGGGCAGGGTAAATCGCTTTTTATCGATAACACTGGCCCTGGCTGAGTCGGGATGCTCTACTTCCATGCTATTCAACATATACTTGTCAAAGGCAACTATCTCGTTGTTGTTCTTAAAGATCAGTGTCACCTCTACTTTAGCTCCATACTTTCCTTTTCCCATGGGGGCATAAGTAAGTTGCCTTGCTGGTATAAGTATGTTGGTTTCTACATACGTGCCTAC
>CAYGTK010000246.1:0-5034 GCA_964352775.1 uncultured Chitinophagaceae bacterium | reverse complement strand
ATAGTATCAGCACCACCAGTATACCCGAAATAGCAGTGAATTTTTGCATCTCTCGTATCTGATTGCGGATAATTTGTGTTTGCAGATTGGCTGTACCTGCAACATGATAGGCTGGCAGATCGAAGCTATCTAAAGCTGCAAATACAGCATCATTTAGCTCCATCGACTTTTCTTGACTACTGTAGGAAACTGTTCGGATAACGATATTGAGGCAATTACCTTTTGAGGAGATCAAAGCGCCAGCCAAACGTTCGTCTTGCATTATTTTGATACTATCAGCAGCGTAACGGTCTGGTTCATCTAAATGAATAGCTGGAATATTGCTGAAACCAATAAGGTTCTTTATCGGTCGGTTTACGTTGGTCAAACTCAACACTTCATCTACGTGAGGTGCAGTTTTTAAAGCCTTGGTTAGTTTATCTACTTCTTGTAAAAGGTCTTGCCTAAAAACACCATTGACCGTATCTGGGATAGCTACAAAAAGGAAGTTGTCGCCAGACTCAAATTTCTCTTTGAATTCTAAGAAGAACTCCAACTCAGGATCACCTTGGGGGAATAACCGTTCAAAGTCGAAAACGATATTCAACCGAAAACTCAAAGCCGCTCCTACTAGCGTAAGCACTAGGAAGATGGGAACGATCATCTTATAATGTCGGAAGTAGTTCATCAATAATTGTGGATGATGAGTGTAAAACTAATGAACCCATAGCATGCGGAAAGGTTTGTTAGGCTGTTATATTTGTATCATGCAGCAGTATCACGATCTTTTACAGCATATTTTAGATAATGGCACCCAAAAGGGTGACCGAACAGGCACTGGAACAGTAAGTTGGTTCGGCTATCAGATGCGTTTCGACCTACAAAAAGGGTTCCCCTTAATAACTACCAAGAAGGTGCACTTGCGCTCTATAATTCACGAGCTGCTATGGTTTTTGCAGGGCGATACCAATATTGCCTACCTAAAAGAGAACAAAGTGCGCATTTGGGACGAATGGGCTGATGCTAATGGTGACCTAGGTCCAGTTTATGGCTACCAATGGCGTTCGTGGCCAACTGCTGATGGGCGACAAGTAGACCAGATAAAGAATTTGATAGATAGCCTTAAAAACAATCCTAACTCTCGCCGCCATATAGTAAGCGCATGGAATGTAGCCGATATTGAAAATATGGCCCTTCCGCCCTGCCATTGTTTATTTCAATTCTATGTAGCTGATGGTAAGCTATCGTGTCAGTTATATCAACGCAGTGCCGATGTATTTTTGGGCGTGCCTTTTAATATTGCATCTTATGCTTTGCTTACACTTATGCTAGCGCAGGTTTGTGGGTATGAGCCTGGCGACTTTGTTCACACCTTTGGTGACGTACATTTATACAGCAACCACTTAGAACAAGCTAAACTACAACTAACACGCAACCAAAGGCCATTACCCACTATGGAATTGAACAAGGACGTACAAGACCTGTTTGATTTTAAATATGAAGACATGACCTTGCTCAACTACGATCCACATCCACACATCAAAGCCGAAGTAGCAGTTTAATGGTTTCCATGATAGTTGCAGCAGGCGAGGATAACGCCATTGGGAAAGACCATGATATGCTTTGGCACTTGCCAAACGATTTCAAGTTCTTTAAGCGAACTACATTGGGGCACCCCATCATTATGGGTCGAAAGACCATTGAGTCGCTAGGTAAGCCATTACCAGGTAGAGTTAATATGGTAATTACCCGAAATAAGGGCTTTGAAATGGAGGGTGTAGAAGTTTTCCACGACTTGAAAAAAGCGGTGTCCAAAGCTAAAAAGCTAGATACTGAAGAAGTATTCGTTATTGGCGGTGGGCAGATATATGAACTAGGAATGAACCTAGCCGATAGGATATACTTAACCCGCGTGCATGGCACGTTCCCTGAAGCTAATGTATACTTCCCCGAAGTAGACCAAGAGAAGTGGGACTTAATTGAAAGCACCTTTCATCCAAAAGATGAAAGGCATGCTTATGATATGCACTTCTTAACATACGACCGCGCCAACAAGTAATTGCGGAATTTGGAAATATGTAATTTTGGTTAACAAATAACATCTCCATGAAAAGGGCGACCATCAACCAACTGTTATTATTAAGCATCGTAGTGTTACTTTTCAGTAGCTGCGAGAAATGGCGTAACAACCGCGAATTCATAACTACTATAGATAATGAGGTAGCTGCATCGACCTATACCGACCTATTTGGCTTGGCTTTAAGGCAGGTATATGACTATGGTGACGACTTGACCGGGAACGGCAGTATCCCAGATGATTGCTATACCGTGAGTATAGGTAGTACCTTCCCAAAAACGGTTATGCTAGACTTTGGTACAGAGAACTGCGATGGACTGTATGAGATAACTCGCAGAGGTATTTTGCGCATTACTTATAGCGACCCTTTCAATACTGTTGGCGCAACAGCAACTGTAGTTCCTGATAATTTCTACGTAGATAACTTTCTAGTAGAAGGCAATTTGGTTTTGACCGTGCAAGGAATAGATCAATTTGCTTTTAAAGTAGTTGAAGCCACCGTAACATCATCTACTACTGACGATGTGGTGTTATGGAATGCTGACTGGCTATTGCAACGATCTGATGCAGGTATCTCTCCTTTTCCAGTAGATGATGTGTATTCCATTACTGGTACAACTTCAGGTACTAACCGCGAGGGAAATACCTTTAATGCGGAAATAAAAGAAACCTTAGAAAAAGCCACTAACTGCCGCTGGCCAATACTTGGCGAGTACAAGTTGAGCATAGAAGACCTAAAAGACCGCAATGTAAAATTTGGTAACGAAGCTTGCGACAACTTTGTAAAGGTGACACGCAATGGCAAGAAAAAAGAGAACGAGGTTAACCTTAAATAGGCTAACCCCATTTCTTTAATTCTTAATAGGCCTTAGCAAACAATACGCGCTGCGTACTTGGCTTACCAGAGTAAACGCATTTTCCTTCTTCCAATTCATTGTTCAATGGAATACAACGGATAGTTGCCTTGGTCTCGTCTTTTATTCGATTCTCTGTTTCTGCAGTACCATCCCAATGCGCAGAAACAAATCCACCTTTACCATTTATCACTTCTTTGAACTCATCGTAACTATCTACTTTGGTAGTATGTTCTGTGCGATAGTCTAATGCCTTCTTGAAGATATTCTCCTGAATATCATCCAGCAACTTAGGTATAGCCGTTTCTAGTTCACTAAGTTGGTAGCTGTTTTTCTCTTTCGTATCACGACGTGCTACTTCAGCTGTTCCGTTCTCTAAGTCGCGAGGGCCAATTGCTATACGCACTGGCACCCCCTTCATTTCATATTCAGCAAATTTGAATCCTGGGCGAGTATCGGCATCATCATCAAATTTGCAACTTATGCCGTTAGTCTTAAAACTGCGCATCAGTTTATCTGCTTCTTCACCTATTGCTTCCAATTGCTCTGGCGAACGAAAAATAGGAACAATAACTACTTGTAATGGAGCTAATTTTGGAGGAAGCACTAAGCCTTCATCATCCGAATGGGCCATTATCAAACCACCTATTAGTCTAGTACTTACTCCCCATGAAGTAGCCCACACATACTCCAGTGTGCCTTTGTTGTCAAAACGCACATCAAATGCTTTCGCAAAATTTTGTCCTAAAAAGTGAGAAGTACCGCTTTGTAAGGCCTTTCCATCTTGCATTAATGCTTCAATACAATAAGTCTCTTCGGCGCCAGCAAACCGTTCGCTTTCTGATTTCAAACCTTGAATAACAGGCATAGCCATGTAATTCTCTGCAAAATCAGCATATATACCGTTCATGCGTTCCGTTTCCTCTATGGCCTCTTGCTTAGTAGCATGTGCAGTATGTCCCTCTTGCCAAAGGAATTCAGCGGTTCTAAGAAACATTCTGGTTCTCAACTCCCAACGAACCACATTGGCCCATTGATTTATTAAGAGAGGAAGGTCGCGATACGATTTGATCCACTTTTTATAGGTATTCCAAATGATAGTTTCTGAGGTAGGGCGAACGATCAATTCTTCTTCCAGTTTGGCATCAGGATCTACTATAACACCCTTACCGTTCGGGTCATTCATCAAGCGGTAATGCGTTACCACAGCACATTCTTTTGCAAAACCTTCTACGTGATCGGCCTCTTTACTTAAAAAGCTTTTCGGTATAAATAGCGGGAAGTAAGCATTTACGTGTCCCGTCTCTTTAAATTTCGCATCAAGCACTTGTTGCATTTTTTCCCAAATGGCAAAGCCATAAGGCTTTATCACCATGCACCCCCTTACGTCTGAATGCTCTGCCAGTCCAGCTTTCTGCACTATTTCGTTATACCATTTGCTATAGTCCTCCGCTCTGCTCGTTATGCCTTTTCCCATTATTATTTTAAAGTTGGTATAGTATTTGAATGTAGTAAGCTGAACAAAATTAGAATAAATTTACTTGAACTATTAAACCATAGTAAGTAAGTAGTGTCTAACCTCAAAATAGTAGTGCCATGAGAACTTTTACCCATTTTATTTTCTTGATCCTCATCGGTTCGGTGGCCTTCGCTCAGAACAACGATGACCTTTACTATGCCCCCTCGGATGAGAATGGCTATCAACCAAGTAGACAGACAACTACAGACCCATTTCAATACGACGGGAACAGCTATGATAATAATTATGGAAACGACTACGAGTATGTAGACGAAGACCAATTATTCAGCGACTACACTGACGAGGAATACTACACCGATAGTGAGGGTAATACCTACATCATTCAAGAACATTACTATACCGATTATAGCAGTCGTGTGAGAAGATGGTATAACCCTTATCAAGGATATGACTATTTCAGCCCTTGTTACACCAATAACGTTTGGTGGGGCTACGACCCTTGGTTCTACGACCCATGGTTCTATGACCCTTTCTGGGGCGGATACTCTGCCCGTGTAGGTGTGGGTCGTGGTTCTGTATGGGGCTACCCTAACTATGGCTGGGGTGCTGGATGGAACGCAGGTTTCGGTTGGAATAACTGGGGC
>CAYGTK010000245.1:0-5067 GCA_964352775.1 uncultured Chitinophagaceae bacterium | reverse complement strand
CAGGCGCGTCATCTTTCAAAATTCTGGGCGAATTTCGCTTTACCCGTTTTTGTCTGGCTTGTGCCGTTGCTCTCAACAAAAACGGATAGCGTCCTACGGATGAAATCTGACTGATTCGCCTGCTTCTGGCAGGTCAAGAAATCAGCATTGGGCTGATTAAACAGATAAGCGCAAGACGCGCAGGAGATTCAAAATGGGAACACATATTGGTATCACACTAACCGGACACGTTGGAAGCGAACCGCAGGTACGCACCGTACAAACCAGCAATGGTGAAAAACAAGTCGCATCCTTCTCTATCGCAGTCAATCGCACCAATGGTGGTGGACAGCAACAAACCCTCTGGGTGCGTGTGAATTGCTGGGATAAGCTCTCATCGGTGGCTAACAGCTACTTGAAACGCGGAAGCCTGGTGCAGGTAACGGGTTCATGGTTACGCCCCAGTGCATGGGTTGACCAGAACGGCAATCCTCAAGCCAGTCTCGACATGGATGTTGATCGCCTGATCCTACTGGAACGTGTCGAAAATGGCGAAACCGAAGATACCCCCGAAGAACAGATTCCCTTCTAAGTTTGACTCCACACAACGCCCCTACTGAGGTGGTACTCATGAGAGTGTCGCCTCTTATTTTTGGCAACTCCCTCACCTTGCTTGATCCTCACCCTCAGACCATAATTGAATACAAAACAATGTTGAAAGACCTTATTTATGACATACGAACGCTATGAGGATGACTATTGGGAAAACTGGAACGGTGAAATCTGCGTTGGTTGTGACTTACCCTCACAGGTCAATGATGTAGGGCTGTGTGATACATGCAATGCCAAGCTCGAGCGCGATATGATCCGCTCGCGTGATTGGGATCGGTCTGGCTTAGCATTTGGTACACCCGATTCAGAATTGGAGAACCTGCGTCTTCGCATCATCCGAGAACATGGAAAAGACTATGAGCTGATCGTGCCACCTACCAAAGAAGAACTCAAAGCCATCCAAGCAGAATCTGACCGTGATGCCACACCGATAGGTGAGTTACCAAACATTGAACCACGTCAAATGGGTGAATATGCCGAAGCAGATGTGGTTGATGTTCTGGCACAAATTCTGGCTGCGTCACCGTATTACAACTGGCGAGAACTTCAGGAAGTTGCACACATATTGCGTCGTTATTTCCCTAACCTCAATATCAAGTCGTTTGGTTACAAAGGTTTACGTCGTCTGGTGCAAGCACATCCCAAGACTTTTCAGACGAGCTGGGATAATCCTAAGAAGAAGCGTAATGCAACGATTTTATCCGTTTGGCCAAAGACCATACGAAGTCATCTTGAAGTGTCTTACGTCAGAATGTGCGCATTTGCACCGATGGCAGTGTTGTGAACACATCATCGGTGATGGCACTGCATGGCAGCAGTGCCGCGTCCTACGGACGCCGATCTCCCTCAGCTTATCGCGTGTCAGACAGCCTGTGTGGAACACATAGTGCCCATTGAAAATGGCTGTCTGTCGCGGCTGAGGGAGAGAGCAAGCTAAAACGCTTGCTCCTCATGTGCCGGAGGGGCTGGTACGCCACGCTCACGTGACGCACCGCTGACCATGCCTCAACGTGCTGGTCAGCATGTCGGTGTGGTACACCACACCGACAAAACGCACCATACGTGCGTTTGTAGTGTCTATTCTCGTCATATCTAATTACGAAAAAGACATTAAGATCAATCCCCTATTATTTTGTTCCAAGCACGTGTTGTGAAATTCTGAATATAAGGGGACTGATTGCCGTCTAACTCTGATGTAATCAAGAGTCGTCGCATTGCACGCGTAGCACCCACAAACAATAAACGTCTTTGACCACGCTCATATTCAAGCTGCTTTTCCTCCGTATCAAAATGAATTTGACCAGGCATATGTCTTCGAGTCATGAACGGAATTACTACCATCGGAAACTCAAGCCCTTTTGATGCGTGCATTGTCATAACTTTAACTTCTGGGACTTCAAGCTGAACGTCTGAACTCGGCATATAGGATGCTGACAATCCTCTTTTCTGACACTCAAGAGCCATATTTTTTGCCATATTGTTTGTAGGACACAATATGGCTGTTGCACCAGTTGGTAACTTCATTTGGCGAGAGTTGTCGCGTATATACTGCACGATGAAATCCAATTGAGCATCACTTACATTATGCATGTATAAAGTTGGTTTTGGACCATTCTTGACACATTGTTGTAACAGTGTTTCGGCATCACCCGCATCGGTATTTTCCATCACCTCCAACGCTCCGCGAACTATTTCTTCTGTGGTTCTATAGTTTCGCTTTAACAACCTTGTCCGACGGGATACATCTAAGTCTTCATGTACCTTGGAGTAAGAAAAGCTGTGATTATAAATCGTTTGTGACATGTCTGCCGCCATGAAAACATTGCTTTTGTCATGCACCAGCGCCAAGCAAAGGCGTAGCATTACAGGTGTTAAATCTTGAGCTTCATCAATAATCAAATAGTCGTAACGTGGACCTTGACCAGATAGTGCTTCATCCAGAGCTATTTTCCGGATACTACTCCATGTAATCCTCCGCTGCTCCCGTATCCAGTCCCTTGAGAGTTCATACAAATCCCATACTGCCCGTCTTTGCCGTTCTGTAAGGCCGGTCCCTCGCCCTATGCGGTTTTCGGCTTTGTACTCTTCATACGACGGAACACCTCTGCCCTC
Source organism: uncultured Chitinophagaceae bacterium (assembly GCA_964352775.1). Lineage (GTDB taxonomy): Bacteria > Bacteroidota > Bacteroidia > Chitinophagales > CAIOSU01 > CAYGTK01. Next base: position 2,364 of record CAYGTK010000245.1, on the reverse strand, counting down.
AATGATAAGAATGATCTCTTCAGATATATATTCATCTTCAAGGTTTTCAATAGCACGCAGAAACATAGAGTTTTCCAGTGCGCTACCGATATTTGGCTTATAGTTTGAACGAGCTTCTTTCAGAGCAGTTGACCAATAGTCATCGCTTTCGATAGTTACATTGCGCATGTGGGCTTTTGCAAGCGCTACAGCAATGCTATCAGGTGTAGCTACTTCGAATTCTGCATCGAAATCATGTAATAGTTGCCCGAGAAGTTCTTCACTGACATTGCATAATGCTCTTGTGTAGGTGGTAAATAGGATAGATGGGGTTGACCGCCCCTCTTTAATTGCCTGCCGCACTATCGCACGTGCTCTGTACATTGCGACTGTCGATTTTCCAGATCCAGGGCCACCTTTGACAAGCGTTGGACCATTAAGCGCCCAATCTACTAATTCTTCTTGTTTATCATCTAACTTGAGAAGAAACTGACTAATGCGTCCTTCAACAAAATCAACTAAAGCTTGGCCTGATGGGACAATATACAAAGGTTCTTCAGCAATTATAGAAGCATCCTTTGACAATACAATATCCATGACCTTCAGTACAACTTCACCTGGTGCCTGTGCATCTTGTAAATCTGTTTCAGTAACGCAATTGATAAACGCTTCATGATACTGTGAGGGTATTTGCCAATCCGTCAGTCTTTCACTGGTTATTGCTATCGGAATTCGCTCTTGTGCCTCTTTTTCACGGCGAAGTCTTTCTTCTTCTAGTTTTATCTGATCAACCGCATATTGCTCCCATTCCTGATTACTCTGTAATTCTTTTGCAGCATCGGAATCAGGAAAAAGTTGAGCTTCAATCTGTAATGCTAACTGTTCATTGGGTTTTTCAGGGCTGTAACTGAAGCGTTCGTAAATGTCACGTCTTGCCCCAGCGGCTAATAGCTTAACTATATTTCCATGCACAGCATAAATAATCCGGTAATCACCAATCCGATATCGCCAAAGTCTCTTAAAACCAGAAAGCTTTTTGATTGTATTTCCCATAGGTGTTTCGGCATAAGTCGCAAGTGTCTCGTACATTGCTTCTAAGTGATTTCTAGAAGTCCCATCTAGTTTGAATAGGTCAGTTGAGAATGTTGGCTTTTGAGTGATCAGATAAGGCATTTCCCCTCCACACAGATGTAGGTTAAAATATAGTTTGTGACTGTACTATTAAAAAGTCTAGCACTACAACTTTCCCAGCGCTACTTAATTTTGGAGAAAATATATTTGATGGATAAACAAGATATAGCCTTCAAAAATATTCCTGAACAAGGTCAAATTGCAAATATCCGTCGTCGTCGCTATGTTGTAAACGAAGTTAAGAAGGCTAATCTTACAACAAGTGATATTCATGAAAGCACAACTAAACCTCATCATATTATAACACTAACATCAATCGAGGATGATGGTCTAGGCGAAACCATGGAAGTCATCTGGGAGATAGAACCGGGAGCCAGTGTTACAGAGAAAGTAGAGCTTCCTTATGTACATACGTTTGACTCACCTGAGCGACTTGATGCGTTTCTCGATGCCGTTCGCTGGGGTGCGGTATCTCAAGCAGATACCAGTGTTCTTCAAGCACCTTTTCGGAGTGGAATTGATATTGAAGATTATCAACTTGATCCACTCGCTCGTGCGATTCAGATGCCGAGAGTAAATCTCTTAATTGCTGACGACGTTGGTCTAGGTAAGACTGTCGAATCTGGCTTGGTGATACAAGAACTCATCGTGCGTAACCGTGCTCGCAAAGTTCTGATTATTTGCCCCGCAGGTCTTCAGATACACTGGCGTGACCAAATGCGTGACAAGTTTGGTCTCGAATTTCGCATTGTAGACAGTGAGCTGATGAAACATCTACGTCGAAATCGCGGAATTCGCACAAATCCATGGACACACTTCCCCAGACTAATTGTATCAATTGATTACATCAAACGTGAGCGACCTATGCGCCTTATACGTGATGTATTGCCCTCTGAGGGTGCATCGCTTTATCCAAGGAAATTCGATATTTTGATTGTGGACGAAGCACATAATATTGCGCCATCGGGAGCTGGAAATTATGCAGTGGATTCAATGAGAACACAAGCAATTCGTGAACTTGTACCGCATTTTGAACACAAACTTTTCTTGAGCGCAACGCCACACAATGGGTATCAAGAAAGCTTCACAGCATTACTGGAATTACTGGATAACCAGCGTTTTGCACGGGGCATCATGCCTGACGAAAAACAATTACGTGCAGTCATGGTGCGTCGTTTGAAATCAGAATTAGTGGGATGGGACAATAAACCGCGTTTTCCGATACGGCAGCGCCGGGTAATTGAGGTGGCCTAT
>CAYGTK010000244.1:0-5068 GCA_964352775.1 uncultured Chitinophagaceae bacterium | reverse complement strand
TAATGGTGTTAACGAACTCCATAGTCCAGACGTAAGTGCCTACAGGTTGATTTACGCCTTTAAAGCGGCCATCCCAACCATTGCTGATCAAGCCATCTGCTGTTGAAAACACTTTCTGTCCCCAGCGGTTGAATACACTCAACTCGTTCACTTCAATAAGAACATCGTCGGTTATCACTCCAAAACGATCGTTCATACCATCACCATTCGGTGAAAAAGCGGTAGGCACATTAACTAGGCTATTAGGCTCATCTACATAAATAGTAATGAACTGGGTTACTGAACAAGCTCCAAAGTCACCAACTAGCTGGTACGTTATCGTATCCAATGGTTGGGCAGTTACCACTGCACCCGTAGTATCTGAAAGTGCCGTGTTCGGACTCCAAGAATAGCCTATAGCCACATCACCAGTTGCCGATAGTTCAACAACATCGCCATAAGGAAGAATGGTATCAGGATCTACAGCAATACCCATGATAAAGCTGGTTACGCTCACTAACACGGTATCTACATCAGTACAGCCACCAGCATCGGTTACTGTTACTATATACTCCGTATTTATTATAGGGTCTACTGTAGTGCCTATGGTTTCATCGCCAGTACTCCACTCATAGCTATTTCCACCAGCGGCGGTAAGGTCAGCTAGGTCGCCCTCGCAAATGGTTTGATCGATACCTGCATCAGCTACTGGAGGAGTGTCTAAACTTAGGTTGGTGGTTAATATGCTATCGCATCCATTGCTAGCGGTAATGGTATCAATGTAGCTACCTGCTGTGGTTTGAAATGCGCCACCAGCAAAAACACTATCGCCAGGACAAATACTTCTAGAAACGCTAGACCTGCTTGGTGAAAGAACGGATAAGGTGAGTATCGTAATGCTATCGCAAGTACCCGCTCGCAAGGTGGTGTCGAGGTATGTTCCCGAAGTAGTTAGGGTTTGGCCTGCGAATACATAATTATCTCCCGAACATATATTCTCATTCAGGTTACCCGTTACAAAGGCGTCTATTGTTACTGTTAAGGTTACCGTGCTATCGCAACTAGATACGGTGGAAGTAAAGGTCTCAGTATAAACCCCTGCGGTGGTAATTGTTTGTGTGCCAAAGGTTAAGCTTTCGCCACTACAGATGCCAGTTGTTTCATTACTGGTGATAGCTGGTAATACTGTTAAAGTAAGCGCAACAATACTATCACAAGTATTTACTGCGGACAATGTATCAAAGTAAGTTCCCGATGCGCTTAACGTTTGCCCACCAAAGGAGAAAGTGCTGCCTGCGCAAATGGTTTCTGCTAGTGGCGTTAGTGCTGTTGGTCGCACCATTAAATTCAATGTGCTAATGCTATCACATAGAAATACTGTTGTGGATGTATCTAAATAGGTGCCTGAGGTTTTGATGAACACCCCACCAAACAATACACTATCGCGGTTACAAATAGCAGTGTCAATAGTTACTCTAACTACTTGCAGTAGGCCAAGGGTAAGTTCTACCGTACTATCACAACCCGACTGGGCAGCAGTAAAGGTTTCTGTGTAAACACCTGGTGTAGTCAAATTCTGAGTTCCAAATACAAAAACCTCTCCGTTACATATAGAATCGCTTACTTGCTGTGTTGTGGTAGCAAATGAATCAACAACAACTATCAAAATGCTATCGCATCCATTAGCTGCTCCATTGGGAAAGGTATCTATAATAGTGCCTACCGTATCTATAGGGCCAAATGGTGTTAGCACACTTCCACCTGAACAAAAAGTAAAATTCAAGGTAGTATCAACAGGAGTATTCACTACTGGCGTGCAGTTGTTATTCATTGTTGCTATCCAAGCAGCATTAGCAGGGTTATTAGCAAAACCTGGGGTCTCTTCTGGGCTACCTGCAACTCCCTGTATCCAATTTGCTTGTGCATTAGGGTCGTTATCTACTGTATTGGCCATGTAATACACACTACCGCCACCTGAACCCGGAAAGTAGATAATACTATTACTGCTGTTATCTCCATAACTTACTGCCTGAACGGGAACAGCAGTATTATTAGGGTCGCGAGTTTGGAAGCTATCTCCCGCATTTCGCAAGCCTAATGGAGTCCAATTCAAACTAGGGCCGTAGGTAACAGGTGAGTAAAGCAGGTTGCTACCAGAAGGCAACTGCACAGTTGCTTCCAATAAAGAAGATGTTACTGGTAAGATGTAAACACAATCACCATTGTTGTCCGTTTCGTCATCAGGAAGAGTGATAGAGGTGTTCTTGTCCGCTGTGTTGTATATCAAAATGATGCTTCCCATACCAACTGCCGCCCATTGCGGATCGTTAGTAAAACGAACGTGTCCTGATGCTACTCCAGCGCCGCTGCCCGATCTGAATTCACCGTTGTTATCATCAAATATCCAACCGCGAATATCTACAGTACTGGTATTACAGGTAGGAGTACCCGTAACCACTAGTTCTACAAACTCTTGAGCACCGCTCGGTCCGTTAGAAACCTCGTTTACTATCAACTGCCCAAAAGCGGCTGAAACCAAGAGAGAGCAACACAAAGTGAAAAAATACTTCATACTAGGTATTTGACTCGCAAATGTAGCAAGAAACTCAAAGTTACTAATATCAAAATGGTTAACGTAGTATTAACAAGTCACAAAAAGCGGTCAACTTATTTTTTGGAGGGATTACCATTCTCCAATCCTCTTGCTACATAGTATTGTTGATGAATATGCTTTTGTATTTTAACTATCTTCGCACCACCCTTTTCCACCTTTTGTTTACAATTGACCAAGCCGTAGCCCTGTGCTGCATAGTAATTTTGTATTATCAATTGTAAGTTATGACAGAAGTAATCTCGTTTATAAGTCGAAAAGGCGGAACTGGTAAAACCACCAACGCCATAATGATAGCCACCGCGCTAGAGTACTACGGCTATAAAGTGGCCATGGTAGAAACCGACACCAACTACACTCTTGGCACACTACGCAAAATGGAATTGCACAAAAAAGGGCTGAAGGAAGATAAACACTTCCCCATATTGGCTAGTACCGATAGTAAGATAGACCGCGACATAAAGAAACTGAAGCGTGATGGTGGTTACAGCCACATTATTATAGACAGCGCAGGTAAAACCACGGATAGCCACATTAAAGAGCTGTGCCTAGTAAGCGATATGGTAGTAGTACCCACCAGCCTTACACAAAACGACCTACTGGTGGCTTATCAAACTATTGAAGACCTTAAGCCTGCCGTTAAACTAAATAGCGAACTCCGCCTGTGTGTTTTGCCTAGTAGAGTACATAGCCGCACCAAAGTGCAAACGGTTATTGATACCTTAAGTAACTTAGATGCAGAGATAATACCTGCTTATGTGCCGCAAAAGAATGTGTTCACACAATTCAGCACTATGAAGCATGAGAAAGAGTATCTGCCAGTGATAAAGGCGATGCTGAACGTTAAAAAGCAAAAGAAATAAGACCATGGCCAAACGAAATACACTGAACGACCTGAACGACTTTTTAAAAGACAATGAGGCTACCACCCAACCTAAGGATGACAGCCGCGAGGCCTACGTGGAAGATGCCCCACATACCTTGATAGATGTGGAAGTAATAGAAGAAGAGGTGAACAAGAAAAAAACAAAGGTAACTACCGAAAGTATTGGCACCATGACAGCCAAAGACATAGCTGACTATGTGCACCAATTGGCAGAAGAGCAAGATAAAAGCTTTACCGATGTGTGGTTAGAGATAATTGCCGAGGGGGCAAAAAAAGACCCTTTGCTTAAAGTGGACACTATACTACAAACCCTTATCAATATTCCGCTTACCAGCTTAAGTGTTACCCGCGATGGGTTCTTAACAAACTTGAGAGTGTTATTTGGCAGGAAATAATTTCCGATAGTCTCAAAAATAAAGAAAGGATCGTCCGGGGAGGGAGATCCTTTCTTAACCACACATGAAAATTACAAAACCAAAACTTCTTTTGTTTTGTACCCACATGCTTGGTCGGTTAGGGTTTTATACGGGGCTATTATATTAAGGTTTCAGAAGTGGTAAGAAAGTTTGAAATTAATTCTGTCTACAGATACAGACCTATGTAAAACCAGAAAGGACCTGCCTGGGAAGGCACGTCCTTTCTTGGAAACCACACATGAAAAAATACAAAACCAAATTCTTTAGCTCTGCTTTCGCATGTTTGGTTGGTTATCTTCTTTTACGCACATTGTAAATAGAAGGTTGCGGTATTGGTCACATTTAATTTTTCATCATTACTAAAACCTACTTAGCAGCTCCTGAAAATAGGATACACTCTTTATCAGGCGGCTTCCATACCAGCTGAATAGCTCACCATCCACAAGAAGCACTTCAGTATTCGGACACACCTCTTTTATCTCTTCTAAGTGCTTGTTTTTAAACGGGTAAGGCTCACTTGATAATAGTATTACTTCAGGGTTTTTGTGTTTAATATCTTCTAAGTCTATTACTGGGTATCTGCCTTTATTTTGAAACACATTAATTAACCCAGAGCGTTGTAGCATATTGTCAATAAAAGTGTTTCCTCCAGCTACCATATAGGGCTTCCTCCATATGAAATATGCCGTTCGCTTTGGTTCAGCATTAGATGGTAGAGCACTAAAACCTTTCTTTATAGTTATACCAAGTGCCATTGCCTTCTGCGAAGTGTTGGTCAGCTCACCTATCGAAGCTATCATACGCAGGGCATCATCTAGGTTGAAAATATCGCTCATCCAAACGGGATAGCGTTCTTGTAGCAGCTCTATCTGTTCTTGGTCGTTCTCTTCTTTATTTCCGATTATAAGGTCTGGCTTAAGTAGCTCTATCTTATCAAAGTGGTAGCTCTTGGTTCCACCAATAATGGTCTTTTGCTTACGCCATTCTTCTGGGTGGATGCAGAACTTAGTAATACCCACTACCCTATCGCCTAAGCCAAGGTCGTACAACAACTCCGTTTGTGATGGTACCAGGGAAACTATTCGCATAGGCGGAAAGGGTATTTCCACTTGGCGGTCCATTTGGTCGGTAAATAGTTCTCTCCTAAGCACGTGCTATTTGAGATCTAAAGGGGGA
>CAYGTK010000243.1:0-5071 GCA_964352775.1 uncultured Chitinophagaceae bacterium | reverse complement strand
AAACTCTGGTCCCCATGCATTCTCTGCATCGCGAACTCTAAGGCTTAACACATTAACACCAGCATTTACTGGGATTGGAATTCCACCACCTAGCGCGGTTTCAATAGCTTCGTTAAATATCCCATCAAAAGCTATCAATGGGGTAGCAAATCCTTTTCCTGGGTCATTCTGATTGAAGAAATATTCAGCAGCTGTTACCTCAATGCTGCGAATGGTAGAGATATTACTTACTTCGTCAACTACTACCGTAAATACTGGACCCCAATTATTGGCTATATCTCTAACGCGAACGTTAAAAGTATGCGGCCCGACCATACCGGTAAGGGCCGCATTTTGTACAGCTCCCTCAATAGCTTCATCAAAAGCGCCGTCAAAAGCTATTAGAGGTATACCGTTACCTTGTCCAGGGTCATTGTCCCAATAATATTCTCCTGCTGAAATAGCAATATTTCGTATGGTTGAAATCGCGCTTACCTCATCAATAACCACTGTGAAAGATGGACCCCAATTATTAGCTATATCTCTTACCCGAAGGCTTAGCGTATGAACACCAACCATACCTGTTAAAGCAGCGTTCTGAACAGCAGACTCAATGGCTTCATCAAAACTACCGTCTTGAGCTATTAAAGGAACCCCATTACCTTGACCGGGGTCAGCATCCCAATAATATTCTCCGGAGATAACAGAAATATCTCTGATGGTAGAAAGGGCACTTACTTCATCAATAACAACTGTGAATGTTGGCCCCCAGTTGTTGGCTATATCGCGAACACGAAGATTTAAGGTGTGAACCCCTACCATACCAGTAAGAGCAGCAATCTGTACAGCCCCTTCTATAGCTTCGTTAAAGCTACCGTCTTGGGCTATTAATGGAACTCCATTACCTACACCTGGGTCAGTATCCCAATAGTATTCTCCTGAAGTAATGGAAATATCCCTAACTGTAGATAAGGCACTTACTTCATCAATAACAACTGAAAAAACTGAACCCCAATTACCCTCCACATCTTGCATACGAATATTCAAGCTGTGGGGTCCAGTAACACCAGTTAAAGCAGCATTTTGCACTGCTGATTCTATAGATTCATTAAACGAACCATCAAAGGCGATAAGGGGAACACCATTGCCCACTCCAGGGTCAGTATCCCAATAGTATTCACCAGCATTCACCGCAACATTTCGCACGGTAGAAAGAGCAGCAGTAACATCAACTACAACACTAAAGGTGGTTCCCCAATTACTATTAACATCTTGTACTCGAAGATTAAAGGTGTGAACACCAATAGGGCTAGCTAAACCAATTGTATTACCTATAACTGTTTCAATAGCTTCATTAAAAGCCCCGTCTTGAGCAGTTAATGGTGAGCCATTTCCCACACCAGGATCGATATCCCAGTAGTATTCTGCATCTATCAAGTTTTGGTTCTGTGCACTAACACTAGTACCAAAAATCAGCAGAAAAGTAAGCCCATAAAGTATCCACTTCGCCATGCGATAGAATTAGCTTGTTTGGCTTAAATATTTATTAACGGTCAAATGATTCTGCCTGAATAGAAAGCGTGTTTCCTTGGCGGATGTTGAATGGAAAGTCTACCAAATAGACTCTTGCGCTACCAGAGTGTAGCGGGAAGAAATTATCCAAGGTAAACGAACCACCTAATGCTCCAGCATCATTTCTTGTAAGATTTATATCGAAGAATTGATTAGCTGGGTTACCATTATCAACAGAGGCGGTAGATGCGGCAGTGATTGTATTTAATGATACTGCTACGGTAGTTGTATTATTAGTATTAACCGTCCAAGAACCTGTAATCTGTCCATTAAACGTGCTACTGTTATCAACCACATTATAATATACATTTCTTTGACCCGAGGCAGTAACAGAATATATTCCTTGATGATCAGGAGTACTACTTGTAGCTTGTATATCAATTAGATTGTTCATCACTTCTACTATTGCGCTACTTCCAACCGCCTCAAGATAAATTCCATAAGCATCTAAACTCGAACTTGTTGTTCCAGAAAGTATGGCAATAGAATTGTTGTAAATGCGAAGAATCTCAGCAGAGGAGTTTTTAGTGTTGTCAATGTAGATTCCCTTAGCACGCGTAACACAAAGATTATTGCGTATATCCAAAAAGTGCGATGAAGAAATCGAATAAATGCAAGAGACTTGGGTTGACGTAGATGTTGATGTATTATTCAGCTTATTACCATATATTTTTATGAAATCATTAGACGCTGTACCATCTGTTTGTACATTAATCAAACCAGTGGTGTTATTATCTGCAATGTCATTTCCAATTATGTTTCCATACCTGAAAGTTATACTTCCATCGTCTAGCTCACTACCAACAACGTTTAAGTCAAATCCGTTGTCATTAAAGAGGATGATACCGCTCTGTATGTAGGAATCAAAAATGTTAACTGTAGTTCTACCTGAACCAGAAGTTGATGATGATATACTTCCACTGGTATTTCGCATACCAATTATAGAAACAACACGGCCCGTAGAAGGAGCAATGGTATAGTTACCCTGTACAACAAAAAAGGTGTCATTATCGTAGCTTAAAAACTCCAAACTCTTATTGATGGTAATGTTCTCTACCCATGGAATATTTCCTACTCGGTTTCTAATGATTATTCTATCACCATCTGCAGCAGCTGTTACTGCAGTTTGAATTGAGCTGTATGCTGGAGATAATCCAAACTCTTCCACTAAAAGGTCTGCTGCCTTAACTTGAAAAGCACCAAAAACTAGAAGTAATACTAAAATTCGCTTTGCCATAACTATTAATTGAATTTGCTCTTTTTGAGATATAACTGTGCGAAAGTAGGAGATCTACCCAACTATTAAGCTGAAAAAAAAGAAGAAACTAACAGTAAGAAGTGGCATCATAAACACTAATAAACTGAAAATCAATTGATTGAGATGATCATAAATTACAATTAAGCACCTTTAATTAGAGTGTTTAAACTTTTACTGTTTCAGGTGTCTTGCTTGAAGGTGTCTTTTTAGGGCTATTTGTATTGTTTAATAGATCACCCTCTACTTGTTTTACAAATTCATCAATAGTTTGTGCTGTAACAAGTGGGTTAACCATGAAGTAGAGGTGCTCACGAAAAAGTTTTAGCTCGTTTTCGTCAGTAATATCTCTAACCTCGCTATGTCCATCATCATATGCCCTTGGGACGAATTTAGCCACAATATCGTTTCGGCTTTGTAACACCAATACTGGAATGTTGTGCTTCGGAAAGTTTACCAAACCCTTTTGTTGGTCAAAGTCTTTAGATTCTTTTAGAGCGGAATGGATCTGGATAGCTGGGATTTTTGCAGGCATTTTATTAAGAGCCTGTATTATCGGAATTCTATCAAGGTGTGGTAAAACACCCATATTACTCATTATTTGAACTATACGTTCTTTCACACCCCTCCAAATACGGTCTCTTACTTTGGTATCCTCCTTAATTAACCAACGTGTTAAGCCTATTGATCTCTTTCTTACACCATACTTTGTGTCCACAGGAATAATACGTCTCATAGAGAAGAAGAGTGATTTCTCGAGAGGCTTGCTAAAAAAAGACATTGACGGAATAAGCACCGTATCAAGAAAACCAAGCGTGGCATGCTTAGTCTCTTCCCCAAAGAATGGGTTTGACCCAATTCGACCTTTCAAAAATGTTTTTACTCCTCGTAACTTATTAAAATCACGATCCATCATTTGAAAATAGATGTTCGCCATAGAGTGGTCGAAAAGATATACATCGTGCCCTAGATCGCCAAAATGCTCAATAACAGCATTTATATTGCGCATAATATGCTTGGAATAATCATCTATTGGAAGAGAATCAGGTATAGACCCGTAGTGCATTGCTGCAGCAACGTACCTTGTGGAAGGTAGTGCAGTTAAAAGGCTATCAAAAGTATTCAAGCCCAAAAAACCGTGTACCATTAGAATTACTGGTAATTTTTTGACAGCATTCTCCTTATAATCTTTAGCTAGATCAACTCGAATAGTGCTATCGCCATACTTAGTTCTCCTAATAACTTGAATTTGCGGCCATGTAAGCGCTTTATCATCAACATAAACGGTCATGCGCTTCTCCACGTTCTCCATGTAGCGCAAAAAACTCGGGCTTTGATCTGGAGAGCCCCACTTATAATATAACCAAGCCAAAGGTCTACGCTTGTTTGCCTTGGTGGCAATAAACACTACTCGTTTTGTTTTTAAGAGAAAGTGTGGTGTAGCAGATACCTCGTAGTCATTTCTATCCTTTACTACCGTTATAGCTTCCTTTGAGTCAAAAGCGGAAGAGTTTCTTGTTATTCCTGCAACACGCCCAGCAGTGTCAGAAGCTAGAATAACATAATCTAAGCCCTCTTTTTTCTGTTTTGCAAGGTATTCTTCTAGTGTTATGTTGAGCTCTTTCGCAAACTTGGTCATATCACTACGATCCATTCGGCTACCCAATATCTGCTTACGATCTATTGCCTTTGCACGAAATAGGTCTCTTAAGAAAATACTTGCATCAGTTACTTCTTTGATGCCCCGTTGCCTTTTCAAGGGAGAATTAACAAACGTATATCTAATAAGATCTGGCCTTTCTATCTCCTTATAATGATCAAGAATGTATTGATAGACACCAGATGGAGATCTTCCATGAGATAGTCCTACAAAGAATTGTTTTCTTTTCTTCCCAGCTTCATTAGCCCGAGCGATGAAATCATCTCCCACCGCTTTATTAAGCTCTACTTTTGTACTGAAATATTTTGCCTCAGGTGCCTGATAAGGCGCTAATTCTTTCTCCACTGGTTATCTCTTTTCCGCTTTCTATTCTGTGCTTGAGACCTCCAAATTAATAAGAAACTAGCTAAACCTTAAGATCTATCGCCCTTTTGCAGAGAAGTACCTATGTGTTGTAGGCCAGAGGAGATGGCTTGCATTTCGTCCAAAATTGGCGCTATATTGTCTTTTCCGTAGCCTTTAAGCTTGTTGTTCTTAACAAAAGTGGCTTTAATAGCTTCCCATCTGCTCTTATCTTCCTCTGTCATCACACCAAACAATTCCTT
>CAYGTK010000242.1:0-5083 GCA_964352775.1 uncultured Chitinophagaceae bacterium | reverse complement strand
TAAGTCCTTGCATCGTAGATTGTAAATATTCTTCCTGTTTTTGCAATAGTTTATAAAAGTTACTAGTTCCTTATACTTGTTATAAAAATCGCTTGCAATTGTAATTCTAATTGTGAATTGAAAGTAAAATAGAATTTATTTCAAACTAGTTGGAAATTCATAATTTCAACTATTCACTGCGTCATCCTATCAGATCAAAAACCTCTAATCCTATCAACCTATGATATCTGAGGGGAAAAAGACCAAAGAAGAAACACCAGTTTCTCTTCTTGGAAGTGATGCACTCCAAACTGTGCGTTGTCACTCCATGTTGCCAAATTCTACCAGGGAGCTTCTAATCGATGCTCAGATTGTCCTAGTCTTCCTTCACCAGTGTATTGTGGAGACCCCCCATACCAACCAAGCCAGTTGGACAGTAGCCTCACAACAGGAAACTGGAACATCTAGATATTAGCAGCCCTAGGTCCTGTCCAGCCCTAGATATCTTTAACACCCTCTTTTGATCGAAGCAGGTTTTGATTGTTGAAGATCAAGTTCATCAGTTGGTTGTGAGTCTTTCTTCCGAGTGACTTCGTAAGTATATCAGCAATATTCACATCAGTTGGTACGAACTCAAGTTTGTACAACTTTTCGTCTAACTTGTCCTTAATGTAGAATTTTCTAATGTCCAGATGTTTGGTGCGGTTGATCACACCTTGTGTCACTATAAGATGAGAGGCTTTGTTATCTCCTCGAAGCAAAATACATTTTGGGTAGCTCACTTCCAAGAAATTCAGCAGTTGCTTTACAAACTCCATCTGTTTTACGGCATCACAAATGGCAATCATTTCTGCTTCAGTGCTCGATAGGGACACCAATGTCTGCTTCTTGGACAACCAAATAATAGGAACGTTATTCACCAGTATGATTACTCCTGAGACTGACTTTCTGTTTGCTTCTGAGGCCCAATCAGCATCACAATAGATTTTCACATCCATCTGCTTGTTAATGCCCAGACTTATGATAATGGTCAGTCCAAAGTGCTTGGTTGACTTCAGATAACGGAGTACCCTCTTTGCTGCTACCCAATGGTGTTCTTGATAGCGGTGGTTATAACGGCTTAACAACCCAACAGCATAGCAGATGTCAGGACGTGTTTGTGTGGCTAAGAACATAAGGCTTCCTACTAATTCACGGTATGGAAGATGCTTCGGGCTTGACGGTTTGTTCTCATCATGTCTTTCTAGTTCTGTGAGATCACTAGACAGCGGTGTACTGACACCTTTAGCGTCGTGCATGTTGAACTTTGCCAGCAGATCTTCTACATATTTCGCTTGATTTAGTGTGATGCTGTTCTCTTTTCTGAGCACGTCAATGCCACAGTACCGAGTTGTCCTTCCCATTATCTTGAGCTCATAACACTTTCTAAGATATTCTTCAAACTCTTCTATCTCTTTCAATGGTCCTGAGTACAATATATCGTCCACATATATTAGAACGATAAGGTCGCCTTTCTTGAACAGGCATTGATCGATGCGGCAGTTCTTCAACCCAAAATCAGTAAGTTTTGCTCGGAAATCCTTAAACCAAGCCAGGGGTGCCGTTCTTAGACCGTATAAGCTCTTCTGCAACAATACCCGTAACTTGGTAAGTTCATTTAAGTCATTTACATCAACAACTTCCAGAAGCAGTCCAACAATCTGCTTGTATAAAAGTGGTGCGTGGCTTTCTAGTGCCTTTAGAATCCTCTTGATCTCCCTTATTTCTATTATTGTCTGAGGAGGTGCTGGAGCGTTCAGAAATGCATTATCAATGTCAATCGAGTTCGTTGTTCGACCATTCATTGCACTCACTACAAAAAAGAGCTTCACAGCTTGATAAGAAGCAGTTGGAGAGTACAATGTCGCTTCACTGGTAGTCTTCTGCAGAAATCCGAGAGTGACCAGACGACTCTTCGCCCTCAGTTCGTGAGCCTTGTATTTATGAACCCACTTCGTTGGAATAGCTCTCGAACGTTCCCCATGCTTTATTTTCTTGAAAGTACCCTTCTTCAACAGAGCTAGGAGTTCTTTACCAATTGATTCGGTCCAGATTGGCAATTCCAGAGCTTGCTGCAGAGTAGCGGGTTCTTTGATTGACTCGAATTCGGCACTTGTAGCCTCATATTTTCCCTCTTCAATCGAAGTAGCAAGCAATGCAAGGTAGTTGCTCATGTGGGTCGCTGTGTTATTTTCTGAGCCAATTTGATCATCTCTTTCGTTCAATACCTGTGTATAACTTCGATTGTAATTACTGGAGGCTATTCGTGCGCTCCGCCTCACGGGCTGCTGTCCAGTGTTATTTGTATTACCATCATGATTCTCAATTGTTTCGTGCGTATCATCTCCCGTTTCATCATTAGGAAACAAGTAAACATTTTCAGCAGAACTGTTCGTTGTATTGTCTTGTTCCTGCTGTTCTGTCGCTGTAGGGCTCATTGGGGAGCGATGATTATTTTCTTCTTGTTGGTGATGACTAATCGAGTGTTGTTGTTGATTATCCACCAATACATCTTTTGACATTCCATTGTTGTTGACGTCTTCGGTAACACAATATTCCTGTTGAATAGGGATATCCATTATGGTTTTGTCCTCATAGCAATAAATATCCCTTGAATGAATTATTCTTTTGGTTGAGACATCATAAATAGTATAGGTTCCAAACGAGTATGTTCTTACTGGAAAACCAACTACAATTCCATATCTAGCACGTGCTGCGTTCTTGGGATGCTTCTTCTTATTCAAGATCAAACACATGCAACCAAAGGTCTTAATACACGTAATGTCCGGAGCCACCCCATATCTCTGTTCATACGGAGATGCATTATTCAAGGTAGGTGTCCTTACATGTAGCACACAGGCAGTAGCCATCGCATAGGGAAACCACTTCTTGCTGTTCAGGTTTGCACCGCTGAGTAGCGTTCTTGCTTTACCAGTTATGACGCCTATTATGCGTTCCACTTTACCATGAGTTTCATGGCGGTCAGGGCTGCAGATTTTAAGGTGCAGGTTCATATTTTCGCACAACTGTTTGAACGTGCTTGAAATAAATGGACCATCTCCATCAACTTGTACCCAGTCAAAGTCTACCCCGTAGGTAAAGAGCTGTTTTACATGTACAATTGTATCCTTTTTGCTTTGCATGGGAAAAACGTCAACCCAGTCATTGGCTGTATGTACACAGAATAGGTAATCTTTGAGTGCAAAGATGCCTCCTTTATGGTCTGGTGAGATGTCCATTAGTATTCCTCGTTTAGGATTCAGTATTGGTTCCCCTTTGTAAACCTTCTCGAAGCTGCTTTTCTTGGCTCGACCTAGTACTCGTGCCTCTGTTGGAGGGGGTCTTATTGTACCGGTTCGTTCGTGTAGGTACAAGAGCTTTCTAACTACCACCGTTCCAGGTTCTGCAAACCGTTTGGAGATCCTTTTGAAGCTGGCTTTGTTCTCACTAATTTGAAAGGCCACATCGTCCATTGGTTTGATCGCAAATGTTTTTCCAGCTTGAATGATTCTCAGAGATGTGTTACCCCTCCTCATGAAACTCCGTGTTTTGGAGAATACAACGGTCCAGCCATGAGAAGTAAGCCACGAAACCGAAAGCAATGTGTAATTTACATCTTTCACCAGATGCATATCTTTGACAATTAATCCTGGGTATAGGGGTGAGGAATAGGTTCCTTTTGATTCAATCGTCATTTGGTTGCCATTCGCAGCAGTGATTGAGCCCTTAATTTCTTCGAGATCCTGCAAATTCTCAGCTCGAAAGGTAATATTCTGACTGGCTCCAGAGTCAACCAAGATGATATCACTCATTGGCACCTTTGTATGGGAGTATTCCCTCTTGTGCTCTGAATTTTGTCCCTGTGATGTTTCCTTAAGGTTGATTAAGACAATATTGTTCAGCCTCTCCTCCTTTGGGCGATTCTTGCACAGCCGTTCGAGGTGCTGTTTTCCACAGTGGCGACATTTATAGCCTTTCGTCTTACGACACTCAGTTATATGATGTCCACGATTCCCGCAGCCGAAACATTTTCCTTTTGGACGGTTCGTGGCAGGACTAGTATAGGTAGTCGTAATAGACTCTGTTCCCGTGGTTGAAGCAGACTCCGAATTATTCACTGCGAGAGCAACACTTTGCTTGACACTACTGTTCTCAGTGAGAGCATCATGGACACCTTCGACCACTATTTCGGCTTTATCCAGTGAACACTCTTCCATCATGGAAATCATCGTCCGCGCTTGTAGGTATGATGGCGGTAACACCCTTGTGGCACAATAGACCAGGACCTCGTCTTTGAGATTCACTCCGAAGTCTTCTATCTGCCTGTTGATTTCCTGGTATTGGCTGAAATGTTCGTCAATCCTCGGTAAGAATTCCATCTCGCCAAACAATTTGCGTAGTAGTTTAAATAGGCGTGATAGTCTCATCGGCTCGTATTTGTCCAACAGTTTACAGTAGGTTCTAAATGGATTCGAATCATTGAGAAAAACTTTGGCAGCCTCGCCTGACAGCTTGGTCGAGAACACTATGTTCAATATTGTCTGGATAATGGAATCGCCTTCGGGTAGTGCTTTGGACGTTCTGTAGAGCTTGACCCACTCCTCCAACATATTCCTGCTTATCCCTTTTAGGTGCATGTACCCAAGGAGTTTTTGTTTCCAAGAGTACCAGTCCTCTTCTTTTCCAGAAAAGTTTTTAATCACGAAGTCTACCTTAACTTGGGGTATATCGGTTGGTGCTTTGGAGTTGTTATTTCCAAACATTCGTGCCAGTTCACGAAGCTGATCCATTTGATCAGCATCAAAGGGATTGGAGGCTCTAGCAGGCGTTTCGGAGCTTCCGTTATTCAGTGATGGGTTAGAAGTGGTTACTATGTCTCCAGTGTCTTCGTTAGTAGCTGATACAACTTCATTCGTAGTGTGTGTATCAGTAGCAGCTCCACCACCCACAGTTTCTACTTTGGATTCTTGGACGTTTTCAGTGTCAGACTCCCCTGTTGAGTCTCCAGCCATTAAGCATAGATTATTGTAGTTGCGATCTTCCTCTAAGTTCGTGCACTTTACCG
>CAYGTK010000241.1:0-5087 GCA_964352775.1 uncultured Chitinophagaceae bacterium | reverse complement strand
GTTATATCTAAACTTACCCCTACCAATTCAACGGCATCGCCCATATCATCATATACCAATGCACCCCAAGAGTGTAAGTACCGTATTTCGCCAGTAGACATTACAACACGCTCCTCCATATCGTAATTTTGCTTTCCAGCTCTTGATACCAATATGGCCTCCTTCACTAAGTCTCTATCGCTTGGATGAATTCGTTCAAGGTATGTTTCTACAGAAGGGGTAAAGTCTTTCTTATCTACGCCATGTATTTTATATAGCTGGTCGCTCCACTTCACTTTGTTAGTTGCAAAATTCCATCGCCACACACCCATATTGGCCAGTTCTTGGCCTTTGGCTACTAGTAGGGCATTCTCTCGTAAAAATAGCTCTGCCTTTTTAGTTTGCGTTTCATCAATAATGGCACCTACTATTCTAACGGGTTGTCCATCTTCATTTCTAATTATCATACCCCGCACATGAACATATCGTATCTCTCCATCTGAAACTACTATGCGATAGTTTACATTAAAATACGATTCTTCTTTCAAAGCCTTTTGAAATGCTTCGTCTGCTAAACCTTTGTCAGAACTATGTACTAATTGCTCAACATACTTCTGCTTATCAACTGTGCTATTTTTTGGCAGATCGTAAATTTCATAGAGTCTGTCGTTCCAATTATGCTCTTCACTACCTATTACCCAATCATAAGTACCCATTTCAGAAGCTTCTACTGCCATTTGTAGTCGCTCTCGGCTTTCTTTTAGCGCCTTCTGCTGCTGTTTTTCAAGCGTAATATCATGTAAAATAGCCACCCTAGCAGGTGCTCCTTCATATTCAATGTCTTTTGACATCACCTTTACGTGAACCACGCTACCATCCTTTTTCACGAAGATCCTTTCATAAACAGCATTACCAGCAGACTTAACATCATCCACTAATTTTTTGGCCGTTTCGGCATCTGTAAACTCAGCGATGTGATGCCCCACTAACTCGTCATGCGAATAACCCGACATTTTGCAGAGCCCTTCATTCAGTTCCAAAAAAAGACCATCGCGATGGATCAATATCCCTTCCTCAGATACTTCAGAAAGGGTACGGAAGCGTTGATCACTAGCTTCTAGTTTTCGCTGTTGTTCTACTTCTGCTGTGGTATCTCTAAGTATTACAACTTTACAGGGCTTGCCCTTATACTCAATACTCTTTGTGATTATATTCAGATCGATCTTTCGCCCATCTTTTCTAGTAAAGAATACATCGAAGGTCACCTTCCCTTCTGCTTTAATAATTTCAGCTATCTGATCAGATCGTTCTTCCCCTACGAACTTTGCCCTATGACTACCGATAATATCTTCTCGACTGTAGCCCGTAATTCTCGAGGCAGCCTCATTCACTTCAACGTAAACGCCTTCATGATGTATCAGCACCCCTTCCTCAGCAACTTCAGATAAAGTACGGAATCGCTGTTCGCTAGAAAGTAATTCCCGTTGCTGCTGCTTCTCTTTAGTTATATCACGTAACAGCGTTACACGGCAATCTTTACCATCATAGCGTATCCCCTTACTCTTAATTCTTAAGTATATTGGTGTGCCATCCTTTCTGGTTATCTGCAGTTCGTAGTCCTTTCTTTGTTCATCAGTAAGCTTATTCCTTACTCTATCTGCTTTTTCAGGCGCAACAAAATCTTCTAACCGCTTTCCTATCACGTCTTTTTTATCATAGCCCAGCATATCACAAATAGCATCATTTGCTTCCAGGTATACATGATCGTGATGAATTAGTATGCCTTCCTCAGCCACTTCTGCCAAAGCCTTAAATCGCTCTTCACTTGCTGAAAGCTTTTTACCTTGCTGCTGTATGTGTTCTACGTCAATTACTGCACCAACCCAACCAGTTATTTCCCCTTCCTCATTCAGCCTAGGAATGGCATTGCTCAAAAACTTATGGTACTCGCCCGTATGCTGATTATAAATACGCAGCGTATAATTAAGTGGAACCGCTTCTTTAGTGCGCTCCTTTAAGGCGGTCAATACTAGTAAGCGTTCTTTCTCGGGGCAAGCATTTACCCAACCGTAGCCTTTAAATTCCTCGTAGGTTTGCCCTGTATATGCTTCCCATTCTGGGCTTCGCTCAAATAAACGACCACGCTCGTCGCCCTCCCAACTCATGGTAGCAATAGAGAATAGCAGCTCTTTGTAACGTGCGTAATTAGCAATATCAATAACTCCTCCAGGCATGGAAGTGGGCTTAGTGTTGGCAGGATAGCTTAATGAAAGTAAGGAGCTATAGCTGAAAAGTCAAATAAGAGAGATACATCAAGGATGAATGATAAGCCTGTGTTGAATTACCATACCCTTATCACTCTCTATACTGGCAATGTACAAGCCCGCGGGTAGGGCTGAAAGGTTCACCCTATTAACACCAGCACTTACCTTAGCAGATAAGACTAACAGCCCAATATTGTCCACTATAATAATGGATGAATTCACATCCGTTTCAATGGTCAACTCGCCCTTTACAGGATTTGGATATAGCTGCAAGCCGTTAGCATTGTTTTCCAGCTCAACTGATGTGCCAACACCTTCTCCCTTCTTATAGGCTACTACCATCAAACTATTGTTTTGACCTGCACTTGTAGAGCTTCTACCAAAGGCCAAAATAGTACCATTAGTTAACTGGGCCATAACATTATATGTTCCTAATAGGCTTCTGTTTGGTTCATTTAGTGCTATCTCATAACTGCTATTTTCAATTGCTTGGCTCATACTTACCATCGCCATCTCCTCCCCCGCTTCACCACAGAGTAATAGATCACCATCATCAGTTATCAAAGCATCAAATAGCTTATCATGTTGATTGCTTATATCCACAGGTACAATGGTTGTAGCACCTGTATATCTATCTACTGTTCCAACATAAAAGTCGCCTTCGATCTCCGTACTGTTAGCGGCAAATAGTATATCGCCATTATCTAATTGCAGTAACTCAATGGCTTGGTCGTTATCGTAAAAACTAATGTCTAACCTAGAAACTCCATTTATTCCAAAGCTAGAATCGATGCTGGCATCTGCATTCAACAGCATAAAGAAACACTCAAAGCTTATAAAGTTAGAATAGCCCCCAGACAAGAGTAACTGACCATTACCCAACTCCAACACATCGTAGATGATGCCCCCTGCCAAATGCCTTGATCCTTTTAGGGTAGAAATGCTGTCAAGCAGATCTATTTCTATCATACCCGTTCCTCCAAAAGTGGTATCGGGCTGCCCATATTGGTCCAGCCTGCCGATAACTGCTGCATC
This sequence comes from uncultured Chitinophagaceae bacterium, assembly GCA_964352775.1. Lineage (GTDB taxonomy): Bacteria > Bacteroidota > Bacteroidia > Chitinophagales > CAIOSU01 > CAYGTK01. Next base: position 1,809 of record CAYGTK010000241.1, on the reverse strand, counting down.
ACGAAAACCTTCAAGAGTATCTATAGCAGAGCCATAGGCTAGCAAGCGACCTTGTTCATCTAGTTCTATCCCTCTTACTAAGTCGTAATTGCCGTAGAACGGACTTAGTAAAAAGCCATTAGCTCCAAAAGTGCTATCCATTTTACCATTGGCTTTCAACATGCACAGCATACCAGGTTGATAACTGTTATTAGCAAAAGCATAGCCTTGAGCACTTATCATTAAGCGACCATCGGGCAGCAGTTCTAGTGCAGTGCCAATTGAATAGTCCATACCAGGCAGGTCGAACCGAATGGTATCTATAAGCTCGCCATTGGCAGTCAACTTTAGTAGCACCACATCCATCTCAAACAAATTATCGAAAGTACCAACATTGGCTAGCAGAAATACAGTATCTCCCCGTCCACTTTCCATAGCTATGGCTTCGTGAACATCGCCTAAGGTTAATTCTAGTATGCCGCTAGCAGCATAACTGGTATCTACGGCATATACTGCATGTGCTTTATAGCTACTAAAAACTAAGGACAGCAGTACTAAGAAAACTATGTAGCGATAGATGGGCATGGGTGGCTATCGTATTACTGCCTTAGCAGGCGCAAGGTCTGTCGGCTATTAGTTTCTGGGTGGTATAGGTCTATCAAATACAAGCCTGAGCTTAATTCAGAAACGTCTAGCTTCTCTTCGTTGCCAAATAGCTCTTTAGCTATTACCATTTCGCCAGTACTGCTGAACACCTTCATTTGTACCTGGCTGAATTGCTCTACATATATTGTTGCCACACCAGCACTTGGATTAGGGTATACATTTACTGTACCCAGCAAGTTATTAACTCCATCAAAAATGCCTGTGGTGGTATCTATTGGTCCACCAGTTGTATCGATAGGGCCAGCAGTTGTATCTGGAATGTAAGCAGTAGCAGTAGCAGGTATATTGTTGTTGCCAGCCATCATACCTGAGTTACCAGAAGCTACTTCACCATAATAAGTACGGCCAAAGATGTAGGGATAATCAGGAAGTAAGTTATCATCCAATGAGATGAAGTAAGCATAAGTACCATCGGGGAATTCAGGCGTTTTGCATAGTCTACCATTATGATCATCCAAAGAGCCGCTATTTGTAACGAACTCGTAGTCTTCTTGATAAACTCCTAATGGAAATTGCCCATTGATGGGCGGACCTGCAGCAGTAGTTCCATCTGGCAAGGTGGTACGTTGGGTTATTGCACGTTCTTGGTAGCTGCTGGTCATTCTAGTTACCGGACCTGCTACATTAGCATCAGCATAACCAAATGGACCATATACTGGGTATCCATCCCAAGCAAAGCCAATTAAAGGCGAGTGATCGCTTGAATCAAGATCGTAAAATCCACCGCTGTACAATACATGGTGGTGGTAAGCATTGAATGGGGTGGAATGGCCACCATCGTTATCAAAATCGTTTATTTCGAAGGCATAGGCTAGTTGCAGCCAATTGCCTTCGTTCAAATAGCTACGAGCATCTAATGGACCATAAAATGGAACACCATTTACTAGTACCCCAACAGGGCCGCCATTTGATACTGCTGTCTCTTGACCATTCACCACTTGTGGGTCCATAGCTATTCGCCAAACATAATTTCGGTCTACGGCATCATTCACGCTTTGTCCATCTAAATAATAACTCGGCACACCGCTGGTGGTAACATAAACAAAATCGGCATCGTAGTCTACAGCTTCTACATCAGTGATGATACCGTTGTAGGTATTGCCTGTAAAATTATATTCCCAAAGATCTAAGTAGGGATCGAATTGCGCTTGAGCACTACAAACA
>CAYGTK010000240.1:0-5101 GCA_964352775.1 uncultured Chitinophagaceae bacterium | reverse complement strand
CTGGAACGCTTTACGACCAGAGATCAAACCCATACCACCTGCGCGTTTATTAATAACTGCAGTAGCAACGGCATCTTTAAGATCTGATTCACCTGCAGATGCTCCACCTGAATTGATCAAACCGATACGCCCCATGTAGCAGTTAGCTACTTGGTAACGGCAAAGATCAATAGGGTGATCGCTACTTAGTTCGCTGTATACTTTATCGTGTGTTTTCCCAAAGTTAACCGCTTTGTAACCACCGTTGTTAGTAGGTAGCTTCTGCTTTATGATGTCTGCCTGAAGAGTAACCCCAAGGTGATTTGCCTGACCAGTAAGATCAGCTGATGTATGATAATCAACACCATCCTTTTTGAATGCACCATTACGAGTGTAGCACCATAAAATAGTAGCTAAGCCTAGTTCGTGTGCATATTCAAATGCTTCAGCTATTTCAGGTATCTGGCGCTCTGATTCTTCTGAACCAAAGTAAATGGTAGCACCTACCGCGGCAGCTCCCATGTTCCAAGCATCTTCAATAGTACCGAACATGATCTGGTCGAATGTATTCGGGTAGCTAATGAATTCGTTATGGTTGATCTTTACTACGAAAGGTATCTTGTGTGCATACTTGCGAGAACAGCTAGCCAATACACCGAATGTAGAAGCAACCGCATTACAGCCACCTTCAATTGCTAGTTTGATAATATTCTCTGGGTCGAAGTAAATAGGGTTTGGTGCAAAAGAAGCTCCTGCTGAGTGCTCAATACCTTGATCTACAGGAAGTATAGATACATAACCCGTACCACCTAAGCGACCATTATTATTAATCGCCGCCAAGTTCCTGATGGTTTGGCTATTTCTGTTAGAGTCTTTGAAACAACGGTCGATATGATCAGAACCTGGAGCATGTATCATGCTCTTGCTGATAGTTTTACTCTCGTGGCCTAAAAGGTATTCTGCCTGATCGCCTAATAATTGGGTTATGCGCTGTGATGCCATGTTAGATCGCTTTTTTGCTTTTGAACGGCGCAAAGATAAAAAATGTGTTGGTAGAAAGCAGTAGTTATTGACTGACAACCAAGCCTCATCAATTAGCTACCATCAGCAACGGAAATGATGAAAAAATGACGATCTTTTATCATCCAATCAATAGGCCAGCCGTTTTAATGATGGTCAATACTTATCTTTGGTGTATGTGTAATTCAGTTCGTTTGGTCTTACTTATCTGTTGTTTACTATTAGTAGCTACTCAGGTAAAGGGGCAGGGTAAAATGGGGGTAGAATATAAGCCAGCGTGGGAAGAAAGAACACCCACCATGAACTGTCCATCCACACAGCCAGAAACAGAAATAGCATCCAGAGAATGGGTAAAGAGTTTGCTTCCAAGACTGAACACACTTAATACCAGTTTCCTTATAACTCACGATATAAGTAGCCCAGGCGGAAGGCATTTAAGTATTGTTCAAGTCTATCTTGGTGTTCCAGTCTACAGTTCTGAAAGTAAGGTCAACTTGAATAAGCAAGGTGAGGTAGTCTCTGTTTTTGATAACACCTATGACACAAAAGGATGGAAAACAAACTCGCTAAAAAAAGATATTGATGCTCTTAGTTCCATTTCTATAAGTGATAAATTCCAAGAGAAGTATCAGCTAACTGGTAAAGAGATCGAAACCAAGGTCGCTGTATTAGCAAAAACTAATGAAGCACAAGCTGGAGCAATAGTGGAACTTCGTGATCCTGTTACGGCAAGCTATGTGCGTTATCTAGTAGATAAGGATCTAAGTATTCTAGGTGAAAAAGACCTGAACAGTTATCATAAAGCTGACCCTGGAAATGGACTGGTTTTTAACCCTGATCCATTAACTACATCTGGAAGAACTTACGGTGGCAACTATGTGGATGATAGCGATGGCCCAGTTACTGAACTAAATGACGAACGCTTTGCAGTAGAACTAGATGTAGACCAAAGTGGTGGATTCTATATTCTACGTAACGACTACGTGATAATGGTAGATAATAGCGCACCTTCTATTGCGCCGCCTGCTTTAACTGATTCCATTTTCCATTTTGGAAGAGAAGAAGATGGATTTGAGGATGTAAATGTGTTCTATCACATTACAGAGTATCAAAAATATTTACAGTCCTTAGGTTTTACGAATCTTGTGAATTACCAACTTACTGTTGATGCCCACGCATTGAACGGTCAAGATCAGTCGCTTTTTTCTCCTGGAGCTATGCCTCGACTCCTATTTGGTGAAGGCGGTGTTGATGATGCCGAGGATGCAGATGTAGTGATACATGAATATGCTCATGCTATTTCTTATAGTGCCGCACCTAATACTAATGATGGATTAGAGCGTACTTCGCTAGATGAATGCTTTGGCGACTACCTATGTGTCTCCTTCTCCCGCGACCTGAATGAATTTGATTGGCAAAATACCTTTAGTTGGGATGGTCATAATGAGTTTTGGCCTGGCCGCACCGCAGTAAGTTCAAATACTTATCCAGATGACTTGAGCAGTAGCATACACGGTAATGGTGAGATATATGTAGCAGCGCTTATGGAAATATGGGAGCAACTGGGTAGAACAGTAACCGATAGATTAATGATACAATCGGTATACAGCTACTCCTCTCAAATGACGATGGATCAAGCAGCCTTATTGCTCGTTCAGGCAGATACGCTACTATATAATGGTGCTAACTACTGCACTATATACCCCATTCTGAAAAGGAGAGGATTGGTAAGTGGTGATGTAAGTAGTGCTTGTAGTAAACTAGATGTTAGCATTACTGCCATTGCTGGCGATGACCAATTGATATGTACAGGAGATGAAATAGTATTGGGTGATGTACAGAATATACAAACGGACTACAGCTACCTTTGGGAACCTAGTGATGGTTTAGATGACCCTACCTCGGCCACTCCTGTCCTAACAGCGCAGGGAGCTGGCACTTATACTTTAACAGTTACATCACCCAACTTGAGTTTCAATACTGCCACGGTAAGTTTAGACTTAGGCATTTGTAAAACACGCATTACCAATTCAGAGGCATGGGCCTTTGGCGAGGGCGACCTTCAGGTATTCATTAGTAACGCCGACCCGAGTGCTACTCACCAATTTGAGATAATAGACATAATGGGACAACGTGTTATTGATAGTCGCGAACTTTCCGTTAACAATTTTACTTTGCCTAGCGCCAGCTTTGGTTTGGGTGTATACATCATTCGTATTAGAACTGGTAAAGAGACCTTCACCCAAAAAGTAAGTAGACTTAAGTAGTGCGTTCACCAACTAATAGACCGTTAGTATTAGCATCTAAGTCGCCAAGGCGAAAGATGATGCTGGAAGACCTTGATTGGAACTTCAGGCAATTCGTAAGAGATGTGGAAGAGATATACCCCGACGACCTACCAGTGCGCGATGTACCCGAATACTTAGCACGACTGAAGGCAGATGGCATTAAAGAACATTTAGCAGATAACGAGATAAGCATTAGTAGTGACACCATAGTATTGATGAATAATACCATCTACGGCAAACCTAAGGATGCTGTAGACGCAACTAACATGCTTAAAACCCTTTCGGGGAGCATGCATGAGGTCCTATCTGGCGTTTGTCTAATGGATAAGCAAAAGACCCATAGTTTTTCAGTAGCCACCAAAGTATACTTCAATGAGTTACAGGACGAAACCATTCAACAATACATTGAAGAATGCCACCCTTTTGACAAGGCAGGCAGCTATGCCATTCAAGAATGGATAGGCATGGTAGGTATTGAAAAAATAGAGGGCGACTATTTTAATGTAGTGGGCTTACCACTTAGTAAGTTGTACGAAGAGCTACTGAAGTTTTGATCAAATAACTTCTACTTCACCCTTACCATCTCTTTCTAACACAGGCTCCTTTCCTGTTGCATCAATTACGGTAGAAGCATCGTCGCTACCCAAACCACCATCAATTACTATATCAACCAGTTTTTCATACTGCTCGTGTATTAGCGATGGGTCAGTAAGATACTCTCGTCCATTACCATTATCGTATACTGAAGTGGCTATAAGCGGATTGCCTAGTTCCTGCACCAATGTACGGGCAATGTGATTATCAGGCACACGAATACCAATGCTGCTTTTATTGAAATCAAATATTTTAGGAACCTTCTTGTTAGCGTTCAAAATGAAAGTAAACGCACCAGGAAGTGAGCTTTTCATCAACTTGTAAACCGAATTACTGAAAGGCAAGGTGTATTCTGAAATGTGCTTTAGGTCGTAACAAACGATAGAGAAATGCGATTCGTGAAGTTCTTTTCCTTTTATCTGAGCTATTCGTTTGATGGCCTTTTTATTGTTCAAGTCGCAACCAATGGCATATATAGTATCCGTAGGATATATAATTACTCCTCCCTTCTTCAAACAATCTATTACTTCGGCTAATTTCTTGGGTTGAGGATCTTGCGGATGAATGTTTAATAGCATGCTATCATCTTATTTAGGTGAACAATACTGCTAAAGATAAACACCAACAGGAAAAAAGCAAATTTGAATTGAAGCCTATCGCTTCGGACAGCTTTTGCAGCGCCTATTCTCTCCTTTTTTGAACTTCTTACAACACTTCTTTTTGTCGCAGACGAACTTAATGCTCGGTTCTTTGCGCTTGCCTGTGTTATCTGAATAAAGAGCTTTTATCATCACCCCAAAATTAATACCCAGACAGGGCTACACCAATACCACAATAAGGGTATAAAAAAAACTCCTTAGTAATAAACCAAGGAGCTTTTCATTCACCCGTAGGCGAAATGTGTTTGTAACGGAATTACATAGTACCGCAGATAGCGATGCACTCTTTAATGGCTTTGTCATCTACACTGTACCAAATTTTCTTTCCGTCGCGCTCTGTTATAACAAAGTCTTCGCGGCGTAAGATGCCTAGATGTTGGGATGCTACTGATTGCTCAATACGTAGCTTCGTGTAAATGTCAGTCACCTTCATGCGGTTACCGTTCTTTTTGATCGTGTATAGCATCGACTGGCGTAAAGGGTGTGCCATAGCTCTGATCTTGTTCTTAGCTTTTAAAAGCTTCTCGTTCTCGTCACGATTTAAGTAAGTCATATTATAAC
>CAYGTK010000239.1:0-5197 GCA_964352775.1 uncultured Chitinophagaceae bacterium | reverse complement strand
GGTACAAGGTGTTCAATAACCCGCAGGGAAACTCGCCTGCAACCACTGGGCAAAATCTTTCAGAGGCACAAACTAACTTACCCAATACGGAAGACCTTAACCGTGATAATACCGTGGAAGAAAATGAGAATTACTTCCAGTATCGTATTAAGATGGAACCCGATATGGAAGTGGGGGAGAACTATATTACTAATATCATAACTCCTAACAGAGCAGGAAACCAAGCTCCAGGTGATGATACAAGACCTAAATGGTATCAGTTCAAAGTACCTATTGATGAATTTTCTAACAAGATCGGAAACATTCAAGATTTCAAGTCCATTCGATTCATTCGTATGTACTTAACAGACTTCCGTGAGCCTGTTACGTTGAGGTTTGCTCGTTTAGAATTGGTACGTAACCAATGGAGACGTTATGAGCAAACATTGTTGCAGCCTGGAGAATATGTGCCTGCTGATGCTTTTGACGAGACCTTCTTTAACGTAACAGCAGTTAACGTAGAAGAGAATTCAGAGAAAGACCCATTCCCATATACCTTGCCAGAAGGTATTGAGCGGGAGAATAGCTTCAATAATATTCAGAATAGTAATGCGCTATTGAATGAACAATCGCTAGCCGTTCAGGTGTGTGATCTGGAAGATGGAGATTCTCGTGCTGTATTTAAGAATATAAACCTAGACTTTAGGGTTTACGAGCGATTGAAAATGTTCGTTCATGCGGAGCAAGTGGGTGTAAATATTTTGAATGATAATGACCTGACCTTATTCTTGCGTATTGGTAGAGATTTTACCGAGAACTACTATGAATATGAGTTGCCACTTCAAGTTACTCCGTTAACCAATGCTGGAACAACAGACCCATCCTTAATTTGGCCGCTAGAAAATGAGTTAGATGTATTATTAGACAGCTTAGTGCAGGCTAAGCGTTCTCGTAACGCTGAAAATGCAAGTCCACTTTCTCCATATACCATAATTGACGGTAAGGGTAATAAGCTCACGGTAGTTGGTAATCCAGATATTGGATTGGTACGTGGAGTAATGTTAGGAGTTCGGAACCCTAAACGCTTGGGTAGTGATATTAGGGATGACGGATTGCCAAAATGTGCTGAAATATGGTTTAATGAAATGCGTTTAGTTGGCTTAGATGAAGGCGGTGGTTGGGCCGCATTAGGTAGAATGGAAACTCAACTGGCAGACTTGGCAACTTTAGTTTTCAGTGCTAGAATGCATACTATAGGTTTCGGTCAATTAGATCAAGGTGTCGCTGATCGCTATCGGGAAGATTTTTGGCAATACGATGCTGCTGCAACTATACAGTTAGGTAAGTTCTTCCCTAAGAAGGCAGGGTTACAGTTGCCATTTTATGCTGGTATTTCTCAGTCATTCAGTACACCTCAGTTTGACCCATATGATCTTGATATTAAAACCAAGGATAATCTAGACCTACTAGTCGGAGATGAAAAGAGGGAATACAGGCAACAAGTACAAACAAGAACCACTATAAGGAGTTTGAACCTTACCAATGTCAGATTAACTGGAGTTTCACCTGAAAAACCGAGATTCTACGACCCTGCTAACATCACAATGACCTGGGCATGGACACAAACGGAGAGGAGTGATCCATTGATAGAGAGTGACCTTGTAAGCAGAAATAAAGTGGCATTTAACTATAATTTCTCTCCACAAACAAAATACTGGACACCATTTAAAAAGGCTATCAAGAGTAGTAGTAAATGGTTTGATATCGTAAAAGATTTCAACTTTAACATCATGCCAAGCAATTTGAGCTTTAGCACTGAGTTCAATAGGCAATTTGGTGAATTACGATTACGACCTATTGGTGCAGAAGACTTTCCAATTGAACCCCTATATAACAAGTTCTTTACTTGGGATAGGTTATATGGATTTAAGTATAGCCCTTTCCGCTCATTGACTTTCGATTTTACAGCAGTTAACAATGCTCGTATAGATGAGCCACCAGGTCGTATAGATACAGAAGAGAAGCGCGACTCACTCTGGACGAATATTAAGAATTTTGGTAGAACTACCCGCTACACACATACCGCTTCATTGAACTATAACGTACCTATCAATAAGATCCCAATGTTCAGTTGGACACAGTTCCGTGCAGGTTATAGCACCTCTTATACTTGGACAGCAGGACCTCTTTTCCGAGACCCTGTTACTAATGTAATTGGTGATAACCCATTTGGTAACAGTATTGCTAACTCGCAGGATATACGATTGAATGGTGAGCTGAATTTCAAGAGCTTGTATGATAAGGCTAAATTCTTAAAACCATATAACACCAGCCGTACCAAGAAAGAAACCAAGGAACAACGGGAGAAAAAGATAGTCAGCAACAAGAAGCGACTAGATAAAATAGATAAGGACATACAGAAGGTAAAGGATGATATTACTAAGAACAAGGAGAAACTGAAAGAAGTAAAAGCAAGTGATAGCGAAACGAAGAAAACGGAGATAAAAGCTTTAAAGAACAGTATAAAGCAAAGCAGACAACGTATAAAGAAGCTGAAACGAGATAAAAAGCGCGTACAGAATCCTGCAAACCCTGCCTTATCGCCACTAATTCGCCCATTGATAGCCTTGAAAAGAGTATCGGCTAATTATACCGAAAGCCGCACTACCTTTTTGCCAGGGTGGTTGCCAAAAACAAGGTTCTTAGGCCAAGATGAAGGCTTTGACAAACCTGGAGTAGACTTTATTGTTGGGTTTCAACCTAACAGAGAAAAATTAGATGAGTATGCAGCAAACGGCTTCATAACTTCTGATACTAGTATCAACTACCAGTTCACACAAACGATAAACAAGGACTTGAATGTTCGCGCAGTTGTAGAACCATTTAAAGACTTTAGGATAGACCTTACCCTAACTAGACAGGAAGGTTCTAGCTATAGTGAATTTTTTAAGAAAGCTTCCGAGAATGGTAATTTTGAACACCTATCAGCCATTACCACAGGTAGCTATTCAGTTTCATTCTTCGCACTTAAAACTTTGTTTACTAAGCCTTTAGATAACGGGTTGTCACCGCTATTTGCTGAGTTTGAAGATCTTCGGCCAGCATTTTCACAACGCTTAGGTGCTCGAAACCCTAACTCTGATCAAGGTTTCCTGTTTGTTGATGAAAATGGTAATGAATCTAGATTGACAGAATTTAGAGAGGGTTATGGACCATATTCTCAAGATGTTTTGATCCCTGCTTTTTTAGCTGCCTACACAGGGAAAAGTGCTAATAAGCAAAAACTCAATCCATTTAAGACAATACCTATACCAAATTGGCGATTGACCTATAACGGGTTGCATAAATTAGGTAAGTTGGATAAGATCTTCCAAAGTGTGAACATTACCCATGGTTATTCTTCAAACATGACTATTGGTAACTTCTTAAGTGAGATCAGTTTTGAAGGTGACGGCTATTTTGCCCCATCCCGTATTGATACGCTAAATCAAAATTTCTATTCTCAAAGTAGAATACCGACAATAGTATTGAGTGAGCAGTTCTCTCCATTAATAGGAGTAGATATTACGTGGAAATTTGGTTTGACTACCCGTTTTGACTACAAAAAGGCCCGTAATCTCAGTATGAGTTTTGTCGATTATCGTTTAAGTGAAACAAGAACTACAGAGTTCACTATAGGTATGGGCTATCGCCTTAAGGGCTTGAAGCTTCCTATCAAGATAAAAGGTAAGAAAGTAGAATTGAAAAATGATATCAATTTCAGACTAGATGTTTCATTTAGAGATAACGTAGTGACTAACTACCAGCTTGATCAAGATATTTCGGAACCTACTAGTGGTAACAAAACCATCAGGGTATCACCATCAATTGATTATGTTATCAATAACAGATTGAACATCCGCTTATTCTTCGATCGTAACCGTACTATACCAGCTACTTCAGCCTCATTTCCAATTACAAGTACTAAGGCTGGGATAACTATCCGGTTCCAATTAACACAATAGTTCGTGCAGTTTGAAAATTCGCTTATTTTTGGAGAAAATTAAGCATCATGAATTTTCCAGAGAACCTCAAGTATACTAAAGAACACGAGTGGGTTGCAGTAGAAGGCAACGTAGCTACTATAGGTGTTACTGATTTTGCACAGCGTGAGTTGGGCGACATCGTTTATATAGATGTAGAAACGATGGACGAAGATCTTGCTCAAGACGAGGTTTTCGGTACAGTTGAGGCGGTAAAAACCGTAAGTGATCTTTTTATGCCAATATCGGGCAAGGTGATAGAGATGAACGAAGGGTTGGATGACACTCCTGAAGCAGTAAATGAAGACCCCTATGGTAAAGGTTGGATGATAAAAGTAGAAATGAGTGATGTTTCGGAATTAGATGGCCTGATGGATAGCGCCGCTTATACGGAATTGGTAGGGTCGTAAACATTGTATTCTTTAAACTGGTTACCAGCTATCGGTTGGACTGTAGCCGTTATGGTAGCTTCTTCATTACCGGGAAATAATATTCCAAAAGTTCCTGTAATACCTCATTTTGATAAAATAGCCCATACTATAATGTATTTGGGTCTTGTGTTCTGGTGGCTTTGGTCACTGAACAAACAATTCCCAGAACAAATTCTTCGTTCTTTTAAACGGATCTTAGTTGTAACTGTTACCTGCTGGTGTTACAGTATTATGATCGAGCTAATGCAAGAGTATTTTTTCACTCTCAGGCACTTTGAGTGGGCCGATATTCTAGCTAATGGTTTTGGTTGTGTTTTAGGAATCTTTTTATTTAAATTTGTTAACCACGATTAACTCAATTCTATGATATTAATAGCAGTTGCTTTTATTGTCGTTCTTATCCTTGCGGTAGTAGGGTCTAAGTTTTACTTCGACAGAAAAAAGCCAGAAGACATAGTAGCACAGCATAAGGGTACTGAACTCAGTAATTCGGTGTTCGTAAAAAAATATCCTGAAGCTGATGTAAGTAAGTTTGTATCAACCTTTATGTTGGTAGGTTCTATCATCACACTATTAACCGTTATAGCATATTTCCAATATCAGGAAGTAACAGAGAACGATTATATAGCTATGGATATGGAAGGTTTGGATGACTTCGAAGTGGAGCCACCACAAACTCAACGTGCACCACCGCCACCACCACCACCGCCACCACCAGAATCTAAGATTGTAGAGGATGAAGAGGTGATAGAGGAAGAACCGGAG
>CAYGTK010000238.1:0-5373 GCA_964352775.1 uncultured Chitinophagaceae bacterium | reverse complement strand
TATCAACCGACTTTAGGGTTAAGTGCATCATTGTTAAAGCAGGTGGGGGTGTTCCTCTATCATATCGGCAATTACCGCACCATAAGGTCTTTGAACTCGCTCATGGAGTTAAGATATAGAAAATCGTGTTTTGGGGGAGGATGTGATTATTTTAGGTATATGATGCTGATCTACAACTTGCCATTATTCGTTATCGCATCTATTGAGAGAATTTACTAACGGATCTTATGCTCTCCGTTTCAGGTGATCTATTTCCACCTTATTATTATAATTATCTACCATTCCACTTAATAAGAACAAGTCAACTATCCATCCAATACCAAACAATTGTCCTGTCAGTAGATAGATTATTCCAGAACCTATCTTTCCAAGGTAGAAACGATGAACGGAAAACGCCCCCAAAAAGAACCAGAAGAGGTAAGCAACAACTTTAGATTTCATAATCACATTTTTATATGTTACTAATGTAAGTAATTGACAGTAAACTAATAATATAATTACAATAAAAAGACCTATATCATCACTCAGCCAGCACAACAGCAGCCCTGAACACCTCTTGGTAATTTTCTGCTACGCAGGCATTCTCTAATGCACCCTTCTCTTGTAGCAGCTTGTGCATACTGGGTAGGTTGTAGCTGGGTACGGTCATTAGCATGTGGTGCTCTAGGTGGTAATGCACATTATGTGGAGCGAAGAGTAACTTCTGCCACCAGTTGGCCTTGGTGGTGCGTGTGTTCTGTAGGGCATCTTCGGTATCAGGGGTCATACCATGCTCAGCAATGGATCGGATGCGGGTAAATAACATTCCTGTGGTTAGCATACTTACTATCCAAAGCACATACAATAGCGGCATACCGATGGCCCAAAATATGCCGAACAACACCAAGTTGGTAACAATGGGGCCTGCTAAGTTGATACCACCTGTGCGTACGTAATGCCACCAGCGTTTTCCCTCTTTACTGTACCAAATGGCCAATCCGCCAAGGCTGTATTGCATATAGCCCAAGTGCATTAATAGAATGGCTGCATGAGCTTTAATACCTGATAAGCCACTAAGATCGCGGCCAAGTTTGCGCATCATGCTGAACTTGGCGGTGGGGTACCCCTTTTTTAATAGAATATCGGGGTCTTTCTCCGTTCCCGTGAATTTGTGGTGATCTAAGTGGTACGTGCGATAAGCATCGGCATTGTGAAATATGGGGTAGCCACAAAGCCAGTTTCCTACCCAATTGTTAAGCCATTTGGTTTTGAACATACCGCCGTGACTCATGTCGTGCATCAATATAGCTAAGGCCAATTGCCTTGCCCCTACCAATATCCAAGCTATAAACACCGTGTACCAAGTAGGGTGTACATAAACCAATCCGAAGGCCAGGGCTAGCATCAACCAAGTGCTGGCTACTTCCCATGCGGCCTTTAGGTCGCTTTTTACCAACAGGTCTTTTATCTCTTGGCGGCTTAGTATAGTATTCACGTTCAACATGCTTACCAAAGTTAAGCGATATGGATTAACCGGTCAATTACTAATTTTAGCTACATGGATACCATCAGCAAATTTCTAGAACAGGTGGGCGCTATTGCTCGCAACGGACTCACCTTTACCGAAAGTGGCTACGACAAGGCCCGCTTTGAGCAGATACTGGAACTGTGTAGCCAACGCTATGCGGAAGTACTGGATGTAGACCAAGAACAGATACGCAATTACTTCCTTCAGAACTCGCACTACCAAACCCCCAAGCTAGGCGTGAACGGACTGGTAGTAGACGACAAAGGCCGAATACTACTGGAACAACGCCGCGACGATAAATGCTGGGGACTGCCCGGCGGCTGGGCCGAATGCGGAGAAATACCCGAAGAGATAGTAGTACGCGAACTAAAAGAAGAAACAGGTTACGATGTAGAGGTACAGCAAATGATAAAGCTACAGCACCGCCTACCGGGCGACTGGCCCGTGGCTTTTACCTCGTACCATGTGCTGTATCAATGTAGGATAACTGGTGGCAAACTCACCCTAAGTCACGAAAGCCTAGACTTAGCCTTCCACCACCCTGATGAGGTAAGCAATTGGCATATTGATCATGGAGAGTGGGTGAAGGAGTTTTTGGGTGGTTAAGAATTAGAGAGAGCTGGTTTAGCACGTAGATATAGCTCTAATAATATCAAGTTCGGCAGCCAAGAGAGTATACTGGCCATTAGGTAGGCTTCATCTGTAACCCAATCTACTACTCCGAAAAAGATATAGCTGTAAATACGAAGAAATACTGCCGAAGCGGCCAGCACAAAGCTGCGATACATCCAGCGACGGTGAGCAGATACATTGCCTGTTACCACCCTTCGCCAACCGATAAAGCTGGTTACCCACCAGAGGCAACTAAGCACTACAAAATTGAGTACCCCTAGCCTACCCCCAATGGCATGAAAAGCCATTACAAAGCCCGATGGCGCAGCGGCCAATAATACTACCGCTATATACACCTTACCTACTAGCCGGTGTATCCTCATTTTGTTATGCGCCGCAGATAATACCTGCACTACTGCTGAAAACAAAGCTATGGCTGCAGCAAATAAGTGTGCGTAAAAAACATAGACATAATAGCTATAGAACACCTGCTGCTTATCGAACAAAAAGCCTTCAAATGTGGGTGGAATGAATTTGGGGTAAGTACTTACAATTAGCAGCCCAATAAACACCAGTAATATGGAAAGCGGCCACCTAGCCCGCTGCACTATATTGAGATCTTCTGGTTTGCAATAGTTCATCACCGCTGTTCAGCAACTCTTGCTTCATTTTTACTATTAGGGCAATATTATGCTTCTCATAGGGATTTAGTTGATCATCCACATTATCAAAACGCGGGGTGTACCAAGGCTTATTAGCAAAGTACTTATCCCATTTATCGCTTTTAAAACGGTAACCGTACTCCGCGTAAATTTCATTTCGCATAATATCTAGATCTTCAGCAGCTAGGTGCTGGGTGATCTGTATGGTAGAACGACCATGCTCATCCCTTTCGTTCATCCCTTGAGCAAAGCATCCTTTAAAGTAGCTCTCGTCCATGAAAACAAACTTGGTACAATCCCAAATGCGAGCAGTGGCCATCTGTTCGGTCTTTCCATCGTATTTCACACCAATGTAGCTGTAGCTTACCGCTTCATCATATTTATCATATCCATTTAACGCACCTTGGGTATAGGTTTCTATTACTAAATTATAGGGTTGTGCACTACTGATTATCTCCTCTTGGGTATCAGTATTTTTTACGCGTTGGTCTATAATTTTAATCTTGGCATTTATATTACAAAGGGCGTAGACATCATCAGATGCATCAGATAATTTAATCTTCTCAATGGGAGTATTACTATTATCTACAGTAACTAAGTATTTCTTCGTTCTTATGTAGTCAGACCTAATGCCTATTCCATGGTCCATAAAATCAGTAACAAGCGCCCAAATGCCAGTAGACACCTCTTGCACCTCACTAACTTCTACGCTATTGGTGTATGTACCCTCATAATAAAGATCATCTTTACCAGTAGGTATCAGATCGTTTTCACCATTTTCCTCTAAACCCCATTCGTTAATATAACTCGGCAGTAGCATCACCCCATTGGCCGATTCCAGTCGTTCATCTGTTTTAAAGGTATAAGCATCATCTATCATTAAGACATCTACAAAATTGGCATCCTCATTACTCACCTGCCAATTCATTATGCTGGCTAACATATCTTGCATGTAGCCATCCATCACCTCTTCACCATCTTGGTTTAGGTAACCCAGTTCACCTTTCTTTTTTACATACGCCAGCACACTATCTACACTACTGGGGTATATCTGGTCGTAAGTGGGTTCAATGTAAAGACTACGCTCGGGCATAAAAAGCCCCCTTAACCCACCTTTTTCAGTAACTATACCGCCTATTACAGTGGTGTTGGGGTTGTATATCTTATCGTAAAGGGGTTGTAGTACTAGTTGACCATTTCCCATTACCAAGCCTATTTTAGCATCATCCAAGTTTTCTTTTGAAAATACGTTGTACTTTCCCTTCAGCGGTTTGCTGGCGATGTAGTAGTACAATATCCCATCCCATTCAGAGTAAGCTAGCACATCGCCATAATCTTCCCTTAAGCTGCGTATGTTAGCCAACATATTTTTAGACAGCAAAGTATCTACCACACCTATACGTCGGGCTGGCTTTGCGGGTAATGCATCTTTTGGCGAACTTTTAGGTTCAGCTACTACCTCTTCAGTTGGAGGCGTGCTACTTACAGGGGGTTCCGTGTTTTGCTGCTCATTACAGGCGGCAAATAGTGTACACATAAAAAGGGCAGTAATAAATGGTCTCATTAAAACAGAATTAACATAAACTATATTTCTAAGGTAAGAAAGATGTTGTTTGATAGTACATATTAGCTAAAGGAATAAGCCCTTATATTTATCGCCATGACCATCAAAACCATCTCGCTCGCTACTCTCCTGCTAGCCCTGCTCTTTAGCAGTTGTGAAGTGCCTAATAATAACGAGCAAAAAATGGTGGGCCCTGAAGTTCCATCTACAGCAGACGTGTTTGATGAAAGACAGGATACGATATTATTTAACCTTGCAGAAGAAGAACTGCATGTTAAGTTGGGCGAAGTAGGCTCCACCATTAACTTCTTTATGAAGTTGGAGAATGAATTGCCTCGTCCCATTTACCTCAACAAGCTAAACACAGGCGGCTTTGGCTTATTTGGCGATAGCACCCTGATATGGGGTAGAGTGTTACCTGCTGATACAGCGCACCTTTATGCTTACCAGTTCTCCATAGCCGATAGCATGCGTGGAGAATTTGAAAAGACCATTCTGCTTAGGTGTTCGGATATACAAGAGGGTAAAGCACCAGTGTACTTCAATAGAACCATTTTCATCCACTATTCAAGGCCCATGCTGGGAGTACTAGCGCAATAGCACCCTATTACTTATCCTCATCGAATTTTACTGGCTTGGGCACTGGTGGGGCATCCCAATCTCCAATATCTAGGGTCTTTATCTTTTTGATGTGTAGCCATAGGCCTTTCTTCCATTCAAAGCCTTCATAACTACCATCAGGCACATAACTGAAGCGGAGCTCTTCGGTATTCTCTTGCATAGGTATCAAGTGATCGAACAAGATTATCTGCTCTTCTTCATTGAAATTCAAGGTAGCGTTGGCATCGGCCTTGTATTCCAATACCATCCTGTTCCTTATCTCCTTTTTACCCGTAGTATCGGTATACTGAAAAATGGGTGCTCCAAATATGGGTTTTCCTTCTTTATCGAACGTAAGCACATCGGCTATTTTACGGGTGCTCCACAAGTCGTAGCTATCTAAACCAAAAATGGTATACCAGGTCTTC
>CAYGTK010000237.1:0-5440 GCA_964352775.1 uncultured Chitinophagaceae bacterium | reverse complement strand
CTTTTGGATTTACCTCAATTATCAAGTTGTTCAAGTCGCTCAAACAGCCGCAGTTAGTGTTGAATTCAAAATTTGCATTCCAATTCTCAAAAGCTCTTAAAGAGTCATATTTCTGATACTGCTCCGTTATGTTCCCATTTGACAGTAGGCTGTATTTTATCCAAATACTATCCATATCTACCTCTGAAACATTCTCTACGTTCACAGATAATTCTATCGGTTGGCCAGTTTCTAATACTGAATCTTTAAAGCTGAAGAAGAAATTAGGGTTTAGAGCAGCCTCAGGAGCTTTTTTATACAAAATACGCCAGTAGTCTATTTGGGCGGGTGTTCGTGTACTGTCGTCCCTTGTGTCAAGCCTTAGGCGTAGATATGGGTACTGCTTAGCATTAATATCTTGTAGCATTCTAGAGTTAGCTACATAATCATCTACTAAAACCGTTTCTGCTCCATTAGCGGAAACACCAATAATGTCCACCTTGGCTTCATCATAGTTTTGCAGCTCTAGTTGATGCCATTTCCAATGAAAAGAGCCCCAATCTAATGCAGGCCCAATAAGTGGGGAGGTCATTGTACCTTGATACCATGCAGCAGTGAATGAGGCATTCAAAGAAATAACATCACCAATACTATTTGCTGACTCCTCTACTTTCGTTCCTGGAGAACCTTTTTTTACAAAGTAAGCCCACGGGGCATTATCATTTAGGTTAGTGAAATTCGTAGTTGCACCTAACCCTGCTAATGCCGAAGTAAGAGAGGCAGGCCATGAATCGTAATCAGGGTTATTTACGCTATACACCAATACATAATTCCCATTAGGTATCTTATTTATGAAATCGATAATTCGCGAATACTTTGTCGATGGGCTAGATGTACAATGGCTTGCAATAGTGGGGAAAGGGAAGGCTTCAAAGTCACGGCTCTTACAATGCGTATTTCCATGAACAGTATTGTAATTACCTCCTCCACAATTAGGGTCGGTGCCTTGGTCAGTAAACAAACTTTTCCATGGTTGACCACTTGCACTATCGAACACAGCAAATACTAATCCGCCATTGAAACCATTATTACCACAGTCCCATTTATGCTTTCTGATGTTATCTAAATAGTAAGAGATCTGATCCCAAGGAATTGCTCCGCCAAAACCGAAATCTGCTGACGTACCTGTATTCACTAACACGTTCTTTACATCATCTGAAAACTTGAATACGCGGTCGTTATCCAAGAAGAGATTGAAATAATCGTTGTTCTGCCACTGATAATAGTGTGATTGATTCCATCCTGGAAATTCATTATCAATGTAAATGAATGAGCTTAAATGCTCTGAAAAAAGACTTGGGTGAACAGTAGAATCAACCCCAACGCGCCAATAGTAAACGGTACTGTCAATATAATTCAATGGAGGGGTCCAACTAGCTACTCCACCTATTTGGGTAATTGTGGTTCCTAATTTTAATGGGCTATTGAATTGCTCAGTGGTATCAATTTCCATGTAATAGGTACGCGCTTGTGCAAATGCATTAGCTGTAGAGGCTTTTAGGGTTACCCCTTGATCTGGAACAATAGCATACTCATAAGGGTATATCGGGAAAATGTCTTCCGCCAATACATTTAAGAAATTACCCAAGGTATTATTCGTTTCCGAAAGCTCCGGTTCTACTTCGCGGTCGCTATCTATCATGATGCGGAAGTTGTTCAAACCAAAAGAACTTGCGCCACCAGTAGGAATTGTTACTGATATAGTATCAGAAAAACGGGTAGCTGGTATACGGGTAATGTATGGCTCAATATCACCGTTAGGCAATCGTCTTTCTACCAATAAGTTGATAGTATCGTCAATAGCATGCCCAATGTTGGTTACAATAACGTTTACATCGAAGCTAGCATCGCTCACAGTAACAACAGGAGGGTCAAATGATACCATCTGTGGTTCTAGTACGTAGTCAGGCTTAGCGTGTGGGTTTATTTTGATGCCAGGGTCGCCATTCAGGGTCATTTCCTCAGCTATCATCAAACTGAAGGTGCTTCCTGAACAGCAGGTTTCAAGGTCGACTATAGTTGCTTGAATTATCTCCCCAAGTGTTCCCCCATAGTTATCTACGCCTAGGTTCTCATAAAACTGAGTGGAAAAGTTATGCAACCCAGAGGACGCGGCTAAACTAATAGGTGACATAAACCCGATAGCTGCTTTGTCTTCTGCAAGCACAAAATTTTCACTCAATCCATTTGTTGGATTGTAGATGTTACCAGTAAAGCAACCATTAGAAAGTATTAGAGGGTAACGTTTAAAGTTGGTGTAGTTCTGTGGCTCGTCAATGCTAAGGTCAAAAGAGTTAGGGGAGGAGTGACCAAAGAAAGTAATAAGAGATACACCACCATCAATTAAGTCTTTTAATCGTTGTGATTGTGCTATCTGTATAGGGCTACTGCTTGTTTTGAAAAATGATGTAACAGAGCCTCCAAAGGTGGTGTCCTCTATTACAGTTTCGTAAAAGCTTAAATAATTCTTAAAAAGGTCTTGTTCGCCAATTCTCTCACCTCCACCAAGATGCATTATGCGCTTGGTCCATATTTTTTCAGCTATCGTCTGATACGGGTCACCAACTAGTTGTTGTTCGGCCTCATAGTCTATCACTTTCCTTAAGTAACGACCGATCTGCTCCCCATTTTCTACAGAAAGTCTACCTACGGGAATAGTTGGAACGGAAGAGTTTAGATCAGTTGCCGTTAATAAAGTAGTTGACCCTGGTTCGCCGAATGTAGGTATCAAGCATTGCGCATAAACGTTGGTAGCAGATTCTTGACCTGGTATCCCCAGTTTCATGTGGTCGTATTCTCTTCCTTTTCCTACCAAGAAGAATGTTTCTGGTGGGGTGGAATTCCATTCGGTAGCAGCAAATTTGGCAAAGTTCCTTATTGCTAATGGATGTTTGGGTATTCCATAAGCAAACTGCTCATACAACTGCTCTACATTAACAATAACTACCTTGTTCAGCCCGCCAGGTATGCTAGTTCTATACTTCGCATATTCTCCGATATAGTTAGTGCCATTACCATCATCAAACAGTACAGGGTGTGAAATGATAACATACTCTCCCTGATTAACAGCATTAAAGTAATTAACGAAAGTTACCCGTTCAACATTGGTTATTTCTTGTACACGATTTTGGCTAGCTATATATAGCTCGCGAGTACTTGTGCTGGCAGCCGAAGGTAATTTGAATTGCTGTCGGGCGCTGTTCGCCTGGCCTATTAGTCTTAGTCCATTTGATAAGTCATACAGTATTGGGCTTGTACCCTGGCTGTTGAAATTACTTATGTCAATATATTTCTGACCCGAAGTACCTGAGATCTGAAAATACTGTTCTGCTAGGTTATTGAAATTGAGCTCGCTCAAGTAAGTAAGCTCCACAAAGTAAATAGAATTGGCATTAGTTCCCTTTAAGGGGGTTAATGCATTGAAAGAGGCCGTATTACTTGTGTTTAAGGTATTGTTAGGAACAGTAGATGTGAACTTGTCTGTTTTAAACCCACTATAATTTTCAGAAGCTATTGTGGTGCCATTAAAGCTAATATCGTAGCGGTGGCCATCGTTTGTCCATCCAGTAACAGCAGTTTTAAAAGTAGCAGCGGTTGAAGTACTAAGCGGAAAAGGCGTGCTTATCGTTATATTCTTGTTAGACGGGGTTCCTTGCCCAGTACTAAACCCTTCATCACAAAAACCTTCGCCTTCATCAAATATAGACCGTTGAAGTGATTCCGTAGACAGTTGGTACCGTCTACCTTCTCTAAAAGAAGAGGTGAAATTCTGCCTCACCGTTAGTGTACAGGCTAATTCCTTAGGGGGTAAGTTATTTAAGCTGTTAGTTGTGGCTGCTATCGGTTGGTTTGCTTGAACAGTACCCCAAGTTAAATAATAAGAGGCCGTATCGCTAAATAAGCTATAGTCATCATTTGCCTGCCAGTCTGGATCTGAATACAGTTGCGTATCGAATGTGCCATCGTTCCGCCTACCGAAGAACTCGATATAGCCATTACCATTCTGGGTATTGACATCAGAATAATAGTAAGGAACAACTTCGCCCTTATAGTATAAATTGAAATCGCTACCTGAAACCCCGTTAAGACTTACATTTTGTACAGCCTCTATAGTGCTATACCTTACACGGTAGATACCGTCTTGGGTAACTTTTATCTTTATGTATGTTTTGCTATAATCTATCCACTCATTACCATATTGCTGGGCCCTAGCTGAGCTTAACCCGAACAATAGGAAAGTGGCTATTAGATATGCAAAACGTGCTTTCACGGCTTAGTCTTCTTGCGTCCGTTTATATTTAAATTTAACGAGAAAACGTGGGAGTACAAAGCTTCTGAAGCATCACCAATGTCAGTGAAAGCATAGTCAATGCCAACACCCCTTACACGAAGCCCAACACCCATTGTAGGTTGTGCGGTTCTAATTTCCTCCCCAAAGTCATCGGTACTCTTTTGGATATTGCTCACACCACCACGTAAGTATATGATGTTCTTATAGCTTAATTCCAATCCGAATCGAGGATCGATACTTACGGAATTAGTTTGAATGAGCACATTACGTCTACCATCAGTAGTAAGTACAAAGTCTATTTCAGGGATGATAAAGAACTTGTCTTTAATGTTCCCGCGATAAGCTGCTCCAAAAATGAATTTAGGCACGGTTACTTCCAAAGAACTTCCCGGTAGTTCATTACCAGTAGCTTGAAGTACTTCTTTTTCCCTCTCTGTAAAATCGAACGACCAAGCATTGAAAGTACCTGATACATCCTGCGCCATAAAACCTAGCTCAACTCCTTTTATCTGGTATTGTAAGCCCGCATCTAAACCAAAACCCCATGCATTGGCAAAAGCTCCAGCACGACGGTAAACTACTTTCATACTACCTCCAAAGCTTAATCCCTTCACAGGTAGCTTCTGAGCATAAGAGAATAGAACGGCATAATCACCAACAGAAAAAGAGGTGATATTATCGTAATTGATGGATCCGTCTGCTTCAAAAAGCTCTAAGGTGTTTGGTATATCATCCACAGCAAAACGAATAAAGGAAAGCCCAACGAAACGTTTCTTATCCTTTAGTGGAATACCTACAGCACCATAATCTAGCTTGGCTATACCTGCAAAATACTCAGCGTGCATTATGGTGGCTGATACTTTACTTGTAATTCTGGTTAATCCTGCTGGGTTCCAGTAACCCGCTGATGCATCATCAACAATGGCTGTTTGGGCATTACCCATAGCCAAAGCACGACCTCCCAAACCGATGGAAAGGAATTCGTTACTGAATTTGACTACTTGCCCATAGCTTGCGCTGGCGCACACTACGGCAAATAAGATGACCAATATAGTCTTCCTGCTCTTCATTCATGTTAAAAATCCCTGTTATTGAACCTGTGATTAAAAT
>CAYGTK010000236.1:0-5464 GCA_964352775.1 uncultured Chitinophagaceae bacterium | reverse complement strand
TGTGACCACACTATGGGTTTTGCGGCTCAATCTGGCTTTAGGGCTGGAACTTGTTCATCGTTCTATTGGTACGACTTAGATGAAGAGATAAAAACCGACCTTCGGATATTCCCATTCTGCTTTATGGACGCCACTTATGTGTATTACCAAAAGCAGCCTTTGAATTACGTAGAAGAGAAATTGGATGAGCTTTACAACACTATAAAAGCGCATAATGGCTTAATGGTAACCTTGTTTCATAACAATACTTTCTCGGCTGATGAACAGGGTGGGGCATGGCGAGCGTTATATGAACGTTTCCTCCATAAAGTGACCTCTTAGCATGAAGATAGATAGACTGCAACGCGCAGAAATAGAAGATAAAAAATGGAATGGCTGCGTACACTTTGCGGCCAATGCCTTTCCTTACGGCTACACTTGGTATCTCGATTGCTTAAATGTAGAGTGGGAAGGTTTGGTTTATGGCGACTATGAAATGGTGTTTCCGCTAGTGCACAAGAAAAAATGGGGAATAGACTATTTGTACCAACCCTTCTTTGCCCAACAGCTAGGTCTGTTTGCCACCATACCTATAGACAAACGCAGAATGCATGCTTTTCTAAAAGCCATTCCCGAAGAATACAAATACATTGATATTCAGGTCAATTTCTTGAATCACGCCCCACTTGATGGATTTGAATATGCCCAACGCACCAACTTGGAACTGAGGTTAGACAAGGTTTATGAGGAGATACGGAAAGGATATAAAACAAACCTAAAGCGCAATATTGCTAAAGCGTCCAACTCAAACCTAAAGCTGCGCAATAATATCAAAATTGAGAAACTGGTAGATTTCTTTAGAGAACATACGGGCAAGGGAATTCCTGAATTAAAAGACGAGCACTACCATACCTTACATCGCATCATTTATAAAAGCATGCATTACAATGTGGGCGGTACATTTGGTGCCCTGAACCAAAATGATGAGTTAATAGCCACTGCTTTCTATTTATTCACACCATCGCGTATCATAAACTTATTGCCCTCTAGTAGTAAGGAGGGAAAAGAGGTGGGCGCAGCTCCTTATATTCTCGACCACATTATTCGAACCAACGCTGGGCGAAGGGTGATACTTGATATGGAAGGTTCTAACATTGACTCTATCGCTAGATACTACAAAGGCTTTGGTGCTGAAGAGGTGCCTTATTGGCAATTGAAAAGAAATAACTTACCTTGGTTTTTAAAGCTGTTAAAGCCATAGCCACATGATACACGATCTAAGTAAAAAGAAATCGCTCGCAGGGGTTTTTCTAGGAGAATTGAGGGATGCTCAGATCCAGACTGATAGAATGCGGTTTCGTCAAAATTTGACCCGATTAGGAGAGATTTTTGCCTACGAGATCAGTCAACACCTCGCTTGGGAAGACAAAGAAATAACTACACCACTGGGTGTTGCGGCTAGTAAGCAACTCGTTGAACAACCCGTGCTAGCTACTATTCTAAGGGCTGGGCTTCCTTTACACCAAGGCTTATCCAATTTTTTTGATGGAGCAGATAGTGCTTTTGTAAGTGCCTACAGAAAACATCAGCCCGATGGCTCTTTCGAAATTGCCATGCAGTATGTTACTTCGCCAGACCTATCAGGAAGAACCCTAATAGTTTGCGACCCTATGATAGCTACTGGTGCATCCATGGTATTAACGCTAAAAGAATTATTAGCTACCAATAAGCCAAAGGAGATACACGTAGTGTGTGCAATTGCTGCACGACAAGGGGTAGATCACCTACGTAAAAGCCTTCCTGGTGTTCAACTTTGGACCGCCGCAATTGATGAAGAACTTACTGCTAAAGCATATATAGTTCCTGGATTAGGTGATGCTGGAGACCTTTCTTTCGGAGAGAAAATGCAGGAATGATCTTCATTATCCACCTTTTTTGTCTAGTAGGTGGAAAAATTCTATTTTTAGCTACTGCTTAACACTTTAAGACGTTTGTGCATGAGAGGCTTATTTATTGCATTTCTAGCGTGTGGGGTTCTCCTCACCAGTTTCGCACAAGACATACATTTCTCCCAATACTACGCTACCCCACTAGTTACCAATCCGGCTAATACTGGAAATATTGATGGCACATTCCGTATAGCTGGTATTTATCGTAACCAATGGCTTTCGGTAATTCCTGGAGGAACACCTTATTCAACTATGGGTGCATCGTTCGATATGCCTATTTTAAAAGGCAAAATAGGCTACGATCAAATGGGCGTGGGTTTGTCTGTAGTAAATGATCGATCAGCAGCAGGGGCATTAACTAATCTTTCTGTAATGGCCTCTTTCGCCTACCACAAAGTGTTAGATAGTTATAACCGCCATAGCTTAGGCTTAGGCATTCAAGGAGGAATAGTACAGAAACGTTTGGATTACAGCAAGTTGCTTTTTGAGAATCAGTTCGTTGATACACAAGTAGGATTTGACCCTAGTAGTTTCAATGGAGAAGGCGGCGCAGGCAACTCTATGCTGTATGCTGACTTACAAGTTGGTATTCTATGGCGTTCACGCCTATCTAAATTCGTGTCTGTTTATGGAGGAATAGCCGCAGCGCACCTTCACCGTCCAAAAGAGGAATTCTTATCGACCAATGATGAGATAAATCGTTTAGGCATTCGATACACGGCAAATTTTGGTGGTGAGCTTAAGTTAAGCACCAAAATGTCAATTCTACCAAGTGTGCTATTTATGTATCAATCTTCTGTATTCCAAGTAAATGGAGGAGCGGCATTTGCCATCAATATTGATAAAGACAATACTTTTTATGTTGGCCCTTGGTTAAGAGGTACTGGAAACAATGTAGACGCTTTCGTGATAATGGCTGCCTATGAAATGTATGGTGCTAGGGTTGGTGTTAGTTATGATGTTAACCTTTCTGACTTACGTTCTGCAACTAACTCCGTTGGTGGAATTGAGGTGTCATTGATCTATGTTCACAAAGAAAAGAACCCAGATTACAACCCCACTAAATTCTGTCCTAAGTTCTAATTTAGATCTAAAGCAGCCCTCTTCTTCCCAAATATTAGCGTTTTTAATGCTGTAACCTTCTTATTTACTTAAATATTAGGTAACTTTTAAGGTTCATCACCACACCTAACCTTTTAACTGATGATAATGTATCAGCTATATCGTTCTTTTCTCGTTTTTACATTAGCTGTTCTGCTAATGTTTTCCGCTACCAAAAGCTATGCTTCGCATGCTGTAGGTATTGACTTGACTTATGGTTGTGTTGGGGGTAATACCTACGACTTCTCTTTAACTTTCTACAGAGATTGTGATGGAGTATCCGCACCTTCGGCTGCCTCTTTACAGCTTACTTCAGCGTCTTGCGGTATCACTACTACCGTTCCTCTTAGCTTGTCTAGCAGTGTGGAGGTTTCTCCTATTTGCCCTTCGCAGCTTGGGTCAAGCACCTGTAATGGTGGAACATTACCCGGCATTGAACAGTATGTTTTAACCGGCCAATACACCCTTCCTGCCCAATGTAACGATTGGGTAGTAAGCTATTCGCTATGCTGTCGGAACTCTTCCATTTCAAACCTTCAATCTCCTGGTAGTCAAAATATCTATGCTGAAGCTACTTTAGATAACACCAACGGTTTGTGTAACAACTCTCCAGTATTTACAAGTTTACCCGTGCCTTACTTGTGTGCTGGTCAACAATTCCTTTATAATCACGGTGCGGTAGATTTTGATGGTGATGTGTTAACGTACACCCTTATAGACCCTCGTGACGGGCCAGGTGTTAACATTGGTCATACTGGAGGTTTTTCAGCCACTAATCCTCTTTCCACCACTGGTGCTTTCAACTTCGATGCTAATACCGGTCAAATGGACTTCACTGCAAATGGAGTTCAACAAGCGGTAGTAACTGTTCTTATTGAAGAGTTTAGAAACGGTGTGCTTGTCGGGTCAACTATTCGTGACCTTCAACTAGTAGTGCTGAATTGTAATAACGACCCGCCTACTGTAACCGGTATTGATGGCGGTGGTGCTTACAATGTTGCTGTGTGCTCTGGTTTCCCTTTATGCTTTGATATATTTTCGGATGACCAGAACTTAAGCCAAAACGTTACCCTTTCTTGGAACAACGGTATACCAGGGGGAACTTTCACTACATCTGGAACTCCTTTCCCTAATGCCACATTTTGTTGGACGCCAGGATTAGGCGATGTTGGCACTCATAGCTTTGTGGTAAACGTATCTGACGATGCCTGCCCAATACCCGCCACCAACCTTTATACCTTTACTATAGATGTTACTCCAAACCCCAACCCACCAGTAACGGTAAGTCCTAACCAAGGCATCTGTGCAGGAGAGGAGGTACAGTTAACCTCGTCAACAACAGCTCCAGGACCCATAATTTATGAATGGACGCCTTCGGCAGGCTTAAGTTGTACTACTTGCCCTGACCCAATAGCAACACCAGCAGTAACCACAACCTATACTTTAACGGCAACTTACCCCGATCAATGTGCTTCGGCTGATAATGTAACCATTACGGTAAACCCGTCTCCTAGTATTTCGGTATTCCCAACTAATGCTGTTGTGTGTGCTGGTTCTTCAATTCTACTTACTGCTACTACAGCTAGCCCAAGCCTTGAGTGGTTTGACGGCACTACGGCGGTTACTAATTTGGTAACCCCTTCAGCTTCTACCTCATACGATGTGTGGGCCACAAACGCTTTTGGTTGTTCAGACACAGCCACAGCAGATATCACCTACAGCCCACCTCCACCAGTTCAGGTTTGTAACAATGTATATGTTACTCCTGGCGGAAATGGCGGCGGCATGTCTCCTGGCGACCCAACCGATCTTCTAACAGGTATTGCTATGGCCCAATGTAACAACTTGACTATAAAAATGGCTACTGGAACGTATCCTATTGATAACGCTATTAACATCTCTAGTTTATTGACTATTGAGGGTGGTTACGACCCCGGAAACGCTTGGAGAAAGACCAGCTTAGCTGGGGCAACAAGAATTTTGAGACAGGCTGTTAATCCTGAAGGGCCTGCAACAGCACCTCGACTGGTGGCTATGTATGCCAACGGCGCTGCTTTCTTTAGACTTCAAGATATTACCGTTGAGGTAGAAGATGGTTTACCAGTATCAGAGGCTGGTATGTCATTATACGCTCTTCATTTAACAGCATGTTCTAATTACGATGTAGTACGTTGTCAGCTGATCACAGGAAACCCTTCGCCGGGCGCTCAAGGGCAAATTGGAGCTCAAGGTGCTGGAGGCCAAGGTGGTGGAAATGGAAATGGTAGAACCGCAGGGGCAGCAGCTCCTGGTGGTGGAAATGGTGGCCGAGGAGGAAACGACGGTAGCCTATTTAGCTCTGGTGATGATGGAGACAATGGCTCAGCAGCAGCTGGAGGAGCCGGTGGTGGAAATGGTGGAGATGGATCATTCTGCTTTATCACAGGAGGTGGTAG
>CAYGTK010000235.1:0-5493 GCA_964352775.1 uncultured Chitinophagaceae bacterium | reverse complement strand
ATCGAATACTGCGGGTGGTTTTAACGGGAACGATGAAATAATGCTCCGCTTGTCAGGAACTACTATCGACTTTGTAGAGAATCCAGGCTCGGGTGCGGGTTTCTCTCAATCTAGAAAAGCTACGGTAACGGGTCCGTCTGCTACTTACAATGCTTCAGAATGGGATAATGTGAGTATTGAAACCTGTGCTGACCTAGGCACTAGCCCCTATGCAGCAGGTCCTGCTATTGATATAAACGACCAACCTGATGATGCGGGTGGTTGTGCTTCCATAGCCATGGATATTGACGCTAGTGGTTCTGCGGCATTAAGTTACCAATGGTATTACAACGACGGTTCTGCCGCTGGGTGGACACTACTAAGTACGCTACCTGGCGCAACAATAAGTGGAGCTACCACCAACTCACTAAGTATTACAGGCACGGTAGGCCCTTATGATAGTTATCAATTCTACTGCGAGGTATCTTCTGGGTCGTGTACTAAGTATAGTAATGCTGCCCAATACTCCGCAGATGGATTACCAGTTTACAGAAGTACCACTGATGGCGATTGGACCACTATTTCCATTTGGGAAATGGCCAATACTGCTGCTGGACCATGGTCGGCCGCATGTAGTTACCCTACCGCTACCAACTCTGATGAGGTGATCATAATAGATGGCGACAATGTGGTGTTAGATACGGACATATCGGTAGATAAATTAACCGTGGAAAACGGTGCCTCGTTAGAGATCTCTACCACAAGCCTACTTACCATATTAGATGGCGATGTAAGCATCGACTTTTTGCTGTACGGAACACTACTAGACCGCGGTACAACTACGAACGGTGTAGACTTTGAAGATAACACAGGCACGGCCAACGATGCTAGCTGGCGAATGGGCGCCGATGCTACCATCATTAAAACCAATACCTCGAGCGTTACCGTATATCGCGACTTTTATGAGGGCGGTATGAGCAACATACCCGCTGCTGCTAGTTGGCACTATCGCTACAATGGCGATGGAAGCCCCGTTACAGAGGCCATTGATATGTATTACCCCAACCTATACTTTGAGAATACCGCCAACACTGGTAATTACGCATGGGATGCCTTAAGTACTATACTAAGCGGAGCAACAGGCTACGCTACCGTTAAGGGAGACCTAAACCTAGGTACAACAGGATCAGGAACCGTTACTGTGCTAAATAACAACTTCAACGCCCAGCCTATGATAGTAGAGGGCCATCTTTATATCGAAGCTGGAAACACCTTTGAAATTGAGGCCGACCCAGCTCTATCTCCAGCTAACTACAATGTTGGGTACGACAATGGGACTGGCCTAGAAATTAAGGGAGGCATGCTAGTAGATGGTACTTTAGACCTGAACTATAGCAGCGCTGGAATGCTTAAATTTTCAGGAGCTGGCACTCAAGATGTACTTGGATCGGGGACTATTGATATTTGGAATACGGAGATCAACAATACTGGATCGGTAGACTTGGGAGTAGCTATTACTGTTAACAATGACATTGATCTGCTTGCTGGAACTTTAGATGCTGCTGGTTTCGACATAACCGTAAAAGGTGACTGGACCAATACTGGTGCTACTTTCACCCACGGCAACAACAACGTGATATTTGACGGCGCAGCCACTACCCTAGTGCAAAGCAACGGACAACCCTTTTACGATGTAGAAGTAAACTCGGCCACAGTTACGGTGATGCCTTCTGTGGATGATATGAGTGTGGCTAACACTACTGATGTAGTAAGCGGAAACCTCGAAATACCAACATCGCGTAAGCTAAATACCGACACCTTCCATCAAGATAATGGCGGTAGCACAGTGGTGCGCAGTAGTGCTACTATTGAGGTGAATAGGTAGAAGCGCGCAACACAAGCTCCTCTATGTACAGCGCTTATTATACCTAGCAATAAGCTTAACTTGCAGAGATACATTCTGCTTTAGTCGCAGTGCTAATTTTACAGATACCCTTCAGCATAAAAAAGGGCCGCCCAGCTGGGCGGCCCTTCGCGTATCTATTTCTCTTTCAGATAAACTACCTATCGGCAGCCATTTTAGACACTTTTTGGGTATACTGCTTTTCAGGAGTGTACAGTTTTAGAATATACATACCCGCTTGCAAGTCGAAAGTAGAAATGGACAACAGATGTTCGCCCGCTTTCATGTCCCGATCTTTCATAGCGCGATATACTTCCTTACCAGCTAAGTCGTAAAGAATAATATCTACATTCTGGTCTTCAGCCAAATAAAAATTCACGTTGAACTCATTAGCAAATGGGTTGGGGTAAACGTTGAACTTTTCTTGGGCAACATTTTCTTCAATAGATACTAAAGTGGAACTTTCTGTAGTACTTTCTTGATCAGCCAAGGCCAATTTTAGAGAACTAGAACAGTTATCTACCGTTTGTATCTGAGCTTCGAATGTTGCACCCGATTTGGCGTGGAAAGCGTTGTTTAATAGTATCTCCTTACCAGCCCTATAACTTACCTGGCTACCAGTATTAAGAACTACGCTACCACTTGTAGATATTTGATTCTCAGCAGTAGCATCTCTAAGATCTAAAGAACCACTTGTTTCAGCTGTTATCGAAACATTAAAGGGGATTAACCTGAATTGAATGGCATCAGGTACAGTAGTAGAGCCTAGCACAAGCGCAGCTTCTCTCTGGTTAGCAACACCCGTAGCTACTGGAATACCACTACCGTTTAAAATATCAACATCAGGATTGGAGTAATGCTCTATATAATCTATTGATGAAATAACAGACATAATGGTTTTGAACTCATTATTTACGATACTATTAACAAATCCTCTTGCTTCTGGAAAGGGAAAGTTACTAGGGGTAGATGTATTATCATGAATTCCTCCTAATAAATGGCCCA
This sequence comes from uncultured Chitinophagaceae bacterium, assembly GCA_964352775.1. Lineage (GTDB taxonomy): Bacteria > Bacteroidota > Bacteroidia > Chitinophagales > CAIOSU01 > CAYGTK01. The sequence goes on along the minus strand of CAYGTK010000235.1, from coordinate 2,606 downwards.
GCTCATGTTCAAACACAGGCAAGCCTACATCTCCAACAACATCAACAATGCAGAATGCTTCATCTTCTTGTGCATCGATAGCAAATGCCTGCCCTAGCAATCCCGTAGTTGACACTTCTTCATACATTAGCACACACATATCTGCTCTGTACCTATCTCGTAAAGTATGAACTTCGTCCATATCTCCATCAGAATCATCTTGAAAATTTTCAAGATCAGGAGATAGTGAAACACCATCGTGACCCACTTCGGTATAGTTGGTCTCCCCTATATAAACAACTTCAACATCATCAGTTATATCACTGTTATTTAAAGATCGGTTCATCCTTTCTACAGAGGCAAAAATATTGGTGCGAATGTTTGTTACATTCAACTTTGCTGCAGGTGTATATAACACTAACAAACGGAGGTTACATTCAATATTCTCGGATGATGTTCTCGCATTTGCTTGATCGAAGAATTGATCGGAGAAAGCTCCATCAGTATCAATATCCTCCACTCCATGCTCATGATCACCATAATCATCATTACCAGAACCATTTTCTGTACCAGTGTAAGTTGTAGTACAATAATTACCAGCATGCTTATGATCTACCTTAAATATCACCTTAAGCTCATTACCAATATCAGTAATTCTGTAATAATCTGTAAAGATCCTTATATCTCCACTTATCCCCTCCTCTGTTACTACAAAGAATAGGTCTTCCCTTTTACTACCCATATAGTTTAAGATCTGTCTACCAGGTTTAGGCACTTTTTCTTCAAGAGTGAACTGCATAGGTAAAGCAGGCAGTAAGGTGAAACTTGTTGGAACTTCCACTCTTAAATCAAACTCACCTTTAACAACCCAATACTTTGAAGCTTTTGGTATTACAACCTTTTCAAGAATTGCTTGAGAACTTTCCTCAATAGATGTGCCTTCAGGTATTTCCTTGAACAAGTATCCCGTAGCATCGCCAACTCCTTGAGCAAGCGCTGCTATTTGCGCTACCAAAAGCGCAAATAATATTATAGCCCCTCTCATCCTTTAGTATTTTGAATTTCAGACTTTAAGCTTTCAATTTGCTGTTGCTGTTGTAAGGTATATAGCGTTAGCTCTTCTATCTTTTTCAATAGAATAGCCTGCATTTCGCCTATGTTAACTCCTTGGTCCATTACTTCATCTGTACAAGGCACATCAGGCAAATGGTTATTCACTTCAATGTAGCTTGCTAGCGTATTCATATCCATCAGTTGATAGTCATCTTCAAATACATAGTCAGCCCAGCCAGTGGTGGTAACCAATACTTCTTTAGCTATTAAAGCACCATCTACACTCATTCTTGCATCTTCAGTTAAGGTTCCTGTACCGGTATACCATTCAGCCCCTACTTGTACGTGGCCATTGGCTGCTATACGAATACCTCTATCTGCAACGTTATGAGGAGCGATAACTAAACCCGCATCTAGGTTTCTGTTTGAAGCGGCTTCTAGATCTGTCCATATTAAACCTACATCACCCTCTTCCGCAAGGCTAGTATAACCACCATCACCAAGCCAAGGAATAGTATATAGCAATCGGCTTTCCGCACCTGAGTTTTTATTCTGGCCTACTGAGGAGACTTTAACATTGTTTGAATTGCTTGCTTTCAGTACATGAGTCTCTCCAAATACTCTTAGCTCTCCATCAAGCGATGGATCAGTGAAACCAATATATACAAAGTCCTTAAAGAAACCAGTACCGTCTACATTAAGCCCTCCCTCGGTACTTAGATCACCGGTAAAGTGGCCTTTACCCTGAAAGTATCCTGCGTAGGTACCAGAAGCATTAATATTATCTTGACCTATTACCGCAGCAACTGCACCAATAGAAGGATAAGTAGTAATACTACCACTGAGTTGACTTATCGACCCGCCAATATAGTATTCTCCATTAGCTGCTTTTGCCGATACAACGGGATCATTAATAGTGTTTTCGAATCTACCACCAACAACCGTACTAGTAACGCTTCCTGAGTTGCCTACTTGCGTAAGGTTTGTGACAATACCTCTTACTGATGAAATACCAGCATTATTAGAGTTAACAACAACTTGGCCTAAGCGACCACTTACATCGCAAATTCCACTAACACCATTAGCAGAAAGCTCTGCCATAATGTAGTTACGCGAACCAGATGAAAGTGATTCGTTGTAATCCACTCTTAATTTGGCACCGCTAAATGGTGTGTTATTACCTATACCAACATAAGTTCCATTATCAAATATCTGGCTCTGGACTTGAACTGATGATGCGTTAAATTTGGATACATAGTTCGTTTGTGCGTAAACCGACACAGAGAAGAGTCCTACCAATAGGGTCGCAAATAAAATTTTAATCTTTTTCATCGTAATTAAGTTTAGTTATTAATAATGTTTTTCATTATAGGGGTTAAATAATTAAATATCAATAGTGAGATAATGCCGATAGGCATATCAAGTAATTTGAGTTTAACGACCGCAAACGGGGCGTACTATCAGCTAAACAAACTCATCATTTGATCACAAAAACAGCAATACTGGTAGTCTATTGACAACTAGAAAAGCAAGACCTGTAAAGGCTTTAAGCCGATACTACCTGTACAATAAGT
>CAYGTK010000234.1:0-5528 GCA_964352775.1 uncultured Chitinophagaceae bacterium | reverse complement strand
GTGCTATGCTTATTGCGAGCCAGTCTAGATCGTTAAGAGGAATACTCCATGAATTGGAACTATTGGAAGGGGTCAAAGAAGAAGATCATTCACCCCCATTAAAGCAGTTGCTTGGGTTCAATATTGGTTCCAACTTAAAAAGGGGCAACACTAGTCCAGAGGCGCTACCTACACCTTTAAGTGATGAACAAAAAACGACTTTAAAAAATGCAGCCAATAGAAATTTGAGCATGGTGATTGGGCCTCCAGGTACAGGGAAAAGTTACACCATAGCGGCTATGGCAATGGATCGTTTTCTTCAAGGGGAATCTGTACTTATTGTAAGCCAAACAGACCATGCGGTGGATGTGATCCAAAAAAAGCTGATCAGCGATCTCGGACTTAGATCGTATTCTACAATTCGGGCAGGTAAAGATGACCATCACAAGCAGCTTAAAAAATTCATTGAAAAGGTAACTGATGGCTACCAGCACTACGAGGTTGCCTACCCATCAAAGTTGAAGCTGAACACTGCGCTTAAAGAGGTGAAACTACTAGAAAAGGAGTTTTACAGGGCTGCCAAAAAAGAGGTGAATGCTGGACTTAGGTTAGAAAAGTCGACCAATGATAAAGGTGATATCTCTTTAATTCAAAGTGTTAGGGCCTGGATAAAAAACATTAACCATCTTAAAAAGGGCTCTTTACACGATAAGTTCAGAAGGGTGAAAGAGAAACAAGCTGAGCTTAATGAGCATATTGTAGACTACATAAATGCAGTATCCGAAGACAGATTGAGCCACGCGGTTAAGTACCAACGTCGGCAGTTGAAATATTTTCAGAATGCCTTGAAAGCACGAACATCTGGAAGACAGGAATTGATGTTCGAGCAATTAGATCATGAAATGCTATTAAGCTATCTGCCTATATGGCTGTGTACTTTAGATAGCTTACATCAATCGTTACCACTTGAAGAAGCGTTGTTTGATCTAGTCATCATTGATGAAGCTACCCAATGCAATATTCCAATATGTTTGCCAGCAATACAAAGAGCGAAACGAGCATGCATATTTGGCGATCCCAAGCAGTTGCGGCACGTGGCTTTCTTATCGTACAACAAGCAGCTTTTATTGCAAAAAGAAATGGGAATAGAAAGTGCCGCAATAACCTTGAATTATAGAGACAATAGTATAATTGACCTGGCCAACGACGTTATTAATACGCAAGATGCCGTAGTGTCGTTAAACGAACACTTCCGTAGCCTGCCAGAAATTATAGGATTTAGCAACCAGCACTACTATTTCAACAAGCTTAGGCTGATGACCCAAAAACCTACCCCACGAAGTAGGTTGCCATTGGAGGATATTAAGTGTAATGGTATTCACGAAAATGGAGTGAACAAGCAAGAGGCCGAACAGCTACTCGCCAAAGTAAAAGAGTTGGTAGCATCTCAAGCAGATATTGGCGTAAAGGATAAGCTTAGCATAGGTATTTTATCCTTTTTTAGAGAGCAGGCCGTTTATTTGCAGGAGCAACTTTTTGAGCAGATAAGTCTTAGTGATATTTCGGCCCATCAGTTAAGAGCTGGTACACCTTATTCTTTTCAGGGTGAAGAGAAAGACATTATGCTTATCTCGACAGCTGTTGATGCTGAAACGGTAAAGCGAAGTTTGGGTTACCTGAATAAAAAAGACATGTTTAATGTAGCTGTAACCCGCGCCCGAGATTTGCAAATGGTATTTACCTCTATAGGTATTAAAAATCTTCCTAATACCCATCAACTTCATTCCTACCTGCAATATATCGAATTGGTAAAAAGTGAAAACCCTACTAACTTGCCTAAGCAGGAATTGCGAGAAAAGTATGTTGCCGAATTGATAAGGGAACTACACGATGAGGGGTACGATGTACTACCAAATTATGTTATTGCTGGTATTCCGATGGATCTAGTAGTGGTGCATGGGTTGCAAATGTTGGTAATAGATCTTATTGGTTTTCCAGGAGAGTATGAGGATGTTATGCACCTTAATAGGTACAAACTCTTTGATAGGGTAGGGGTAACTATATTCCCCCTTAGCCTTTGGGATTGGGTTTTTCATAAGCAGTTGTGTATAGATCAGATCAAGAACATCTGCAGAATTGAAGAGTTGGATATAGATAGCTTTAAGTTGACCGCGCAATCGCTAGAAGGTCATTGGTATAAGTTAATGAGTACTGACCCGGCATTAGCAAAACGTGTTAGATCTGTTGAGCTAGACCTGGCTCCTATTAATGGCTTGGCAGAACAAGAACAAGTAGGACAATTATTAGCAGCCTATAAGGGCTTTGATCAGGTTCTAGAAAAAAGACTCGACCCGAATGAGTTGACTTATAGTAGGTACAAACAAGCGGTGGATAAGGTTTTAGTAGCTGTATTGGGCAACTTGGAAAAAGTGATAACATTGCACAACAGTGTATCCTCCATTTTTCCTAAGAATGAAGATCATGAAACTGATAAAGAGGACGCTATAGTTATTGAACAAAAGAAACACATAGCTGAACTGCTAAAAAAGAACGACAAAGCAATTGAACAGATAAGACAAGTAAGTTTAAACTGGGCCAACCTTGATGCAGCTAACTCCTTAGGTACTGACCTATCACAGTCGTTAAATATATTGGAGCAACTTAGCCGAGAGATACTAGAGTATGATATGCGGTTGAAAGATAACCAGTAACGTAGAGTCCTCTTTTACTCTATCTCAACAGGTATAGCATCATATATGCTACGGCCATTCACTTCTTCAATATTTACTTCTAGCTCGTCAGAGGTACTGATGCTAGTGATGTCTACATGTACTTCTTCATTTGGGGCCATACGTACCGTAATAGTGCCATCTGGGTTTAATGGTATCATAGCTGTGCTAGATGCCACTTCATTAGCATAGGCTGCGGGTATTATATTGATATCGCGCAAGCAAATAAAGCTAAGGCAAATGGCGATAACAGTAAGTACAGATCTGGTGTACAGGGGTCGGTTTTCATAGTTGTGTGTTTGATTATGAATACCTAAGATAACGAAGTTTAGGGCGTCCTATTTCTTTAGCTATCAATAAGGTAAACTCTAAAACCATCTTCATTACTGCTCCCTAAAGATCTATGATACTGTTACCTGCACTAAAAAGGCCTTATCGTTAAAAACTCACTTTTGGGAAATAAAAAAAGTCCTTCCATATTGGAAGGACTTTTCACTTGTGCTTATCGTAGCTCCGTGTTTACGCCCTGCGGGCCTTTACTCGGCAACTACTTCAAAGGCAACTTCTATAACGTTATCAGTACCAAGAGATACGTTAGCTATATAGTTACCCAATGTTTTAATATCACCTTCTAAGTTGATCTTACGACGATCGATCTCAACATCGAATTCGCGTTTGATAGAATCAGCTATCTGTAGTGAAGTTACACTACCGAATATCTTTCCGCTAGTACCAACTTTGGCACCTATCTTCAAGTTTCCAGCTTTTAACTTCTCAGATACTTCTTTCAACTTAGCTAGTAATGCTTCTTCTTTAGCTTTAGCTACAGCAACACGCTTTTCCCAAGCCACACGGTTCTCGCCAGTTGCAAGAACGGCCTTACGTTGAGGGATAAGGTAGTTACGTCCGTAACCGTTTTTAACGTTTACTAGGTCATCACTATAACCTAGAAACTCTACGTCTTGTAATAGTATTAGTTCCATTGTTATAGTCTATTTATAAAGGTCAGTAACGTAAGGCATCAATGCTAGGTGGCGTGCACGCTTAACAGCAGTTGATACTTTGCGTTGAAATTTCAAAGAGTTTCCTGTTAAGCGACGAGGCAACAATTTACCTTGCTCATTCACAAACTTCGTTAAGAAGTCAGGATCTTTGTAGTCTACATATTTAATACCGGCTTTCTTAAAGCGACAGTATTTTTTCTTCATGTTCCCAATTTTGGGAGACGTGAGGAATTTGATGTCTTGTTTAGTTGCCATGATTATGCCTCCTCAGTTTTAGCTTCTTCTTTCTTTTTTCTTCCAATTAAGCCGTTGCGCTTACGCTCATTATAATCTACAGCGTATTTATCAAGTGCTGTAGTTAAAAAGCGTAAAATGTTCTCATCGCGACGAAGCACGAGTTCTAAATCATTTACAACGCCACCATTTTCAGTACTGTACTCGATGGTGTAATAAAAGCCCGATGTCTTTTTCTTGATCGGGTAAGCCAACTGACGAAGTCCCCATTTCTCAGTATGCACGATCGTACAACCGGCATCCTTTAGGAATTTTTCGTAGCTGGCGATAGTCTCCTTCAATGCTCCTTCTGTCTGCACTGGGGTAACAATCACGGTAGTTTCTAAGTTTTTCATAACTGCCAACTATTGTTTAGTTAATTAATACGTTTTTTCAAACGGACTGCAAAGATAAGGGATCTGTTAAAAACTAGCTACTTTTATTTTATCTGTCAAAAATTGGCAACTGACCGTTAAACTCGTAGTTTCGCTTTATGGATCATTTTGTGGTTTCCGCCAGAAAATATAGGCCGCGCGCCTTTGACGAAGTAGTAGGCCAAGAAGGGGTTACACAAACGCTACTTAACGCTATTGATAGCGATAGGCTGCCGCATTCCCTATTGTTCTGTGGTCCTCGCGGAGTGGGAAAAACCACCTGTGCTAGAATACTAGCGCGTGTGATAAATGATTTTGATAGCGATCAAGATAATACTACCAACTCGCTAAACGTATTTGAGCTTGATGCTGCATCGAATAATTCGGTGGAAGACATTCGTACGTTGATGGATCAAGTGCGCATACCACCACAGCATGGTAAGTATAAGGTGTATATCATTGATGAGGTACACATGTTATCGCAAGCTGCCTTCAATGCCTTTTTGAAGACCTTGGAAGAGCCGCCTAGTTATGCCATTTTCATTTTGGCAACTACAGAGAAGCACAAGATAATCCCTACCATATTATCCCGTTGCCAGATATTCGACTTTAAGCGAATTAGTGTGGGCGACATAATGGGTCACCTTAAAAGTATCAGCGAGCAAGAAGGAGTTGAGGCTGAGACCAATGCCTTGCACCTAATTGCTGAAAAAGCCGATGGAGCACTAAGAGATGCTTTAAGTATGTTCGACCGCTTAGTGGATCATGGTGGAAAGAGCTTAACACTTGCTTCTGTTCTGAAGAACCTGAACATACTCGACCATGAATACTATTTCAAGGCCAATGATATGTTCTTACAGCAAGACATCAGCGGTGTAATGCTACAATTCAACGATATACTGAGCAATGGTTTTGATGGCGATGAGTTTTTGAATGGCCTACAAAGCCATTGGCGAAACTTGATGATCTGTAAAGACCCTCGCACTAGTACTTTGCTAGAAGTGAGCGGTGAACTACGTCAACGCTATGTAGATCAATCAGCACAGGTATCAGTTGCTTTTTTATTGAATGCCATGAACTTGGCCGACCAATACCTTTCTAACTACAAAACCAGCAAAAACAAGCGCTTGCATGTAGAGTTGGCTATGATGAAGATATGCCACCTGCCC
>CAYGTK010000233.1:0-5574 GCA_964352775.1 uncultured Chitinophagaceae bacterium | reverse complement strand
CAATAAATCATTGTTACTAAAAGCTTCTAAGTCAGCAAAGACCGATGGTGCTTCAGGAGTAGTGCCGTTATAGGCAAAATTGAATTTCACGAAGAAAAATCCCGCCTCTGCAAAGGCTTTAGCTATCAACTCAAAATGTCCCCAATCCTTAAAGCCCTTAAAGCCGTGCGAAAAAATGATAATGGGCTTTTTAATGCCCTTTTCTTCAAAAAAATAGTCAACTAACAAAGGTTTTTTGTGTGGTCCTTGAACCAACTGGTCTTTAATAGCATTCATAGTGGGCAATAGGTTTATTACTTATCTTAAACTACCTTTAGCGCGAATTTAAAACATTCATGGCCATAAAGCTGGACGACATAAAGGCACCCATTTCTGAAGAGCTAGACATCTTTGAGAAGAAGTTTCGCAATTCTATGAAGAGTAAGGTGCCAATGCTCGATCGTATCACTAATTACATCGTTCAGCGTAAGGGTAAGCAAATGCGCCCCTTATTTGTGCTACTTAGTGCTAAGTTGCACGGTAATATCAACGAAAAAAGCTACCATGCCGCCACTTTGGTGGAGCTACTACACACAGCAACTTTGGTGCACGATGATGTAGTAGACGACAGCATGGAACGCCGTGGTTTCTTCTCTATCAATGCCCTTTGGAAAAATAAGATAGCAGTATTAGTTGGTGATTACCTTTTGAGTAAGGGCCTATTGGTTTCTTTGGATAATGACCATTTCGACCTCCTAAAAATCATGTCGAACGCTGTGCGTGAAATGAGCGAGGGGGAGTTACTTCAAATGGAAAAGGCTAGACGCTTAGACATTAAAGAAGACATCTATTTCCAAATTATTCGTCAAAAGACAGCTACGCTTATTGCTGCAGCATGTGGATGCGGCACAGCTTCTACTACTGACGATAAGGTACACTGGAACAGAATGCAACAGTTTGGCGAGAAAGTAGGTATTGCCTTTCAACTAAAAGACGACCTGTTTGACTATGGCAAACACGAAATAGGTAAGCCAAGAGGAATAGATATTAAGGAGCGGAAAATGACCCTTCCACTCATTTATGCTTTGAATAATGCCAGTTCATCCGACCGTCGTCGTTTAATCAATATCGTGAAGAATAAGAATCATGATAAGAAGAAGGTAGACGAAGTAATTGCCTACGTACGCGAAAGTGGTGGTATAGAGTACGCTACCGAGAAGATGGAGACTTACATTGAAGAAGCCTACACGCTACTGCATCAATACCCCGAAAGCGATACTAGGAAAAGCTTAGATCAACTAATTCGCTTTACTACTGAGCGGGCCATTTAGCCCAACTAAACCTTGCTAAGTTTTCGTCTTGTTCTTTTGTTCGTTCTTCTTGCAATTGTAAACTGTAACGCATAAAATAGTTAACCCTACCAAAAGGCACTTCTACTTCTCTGAAGTTCCACTTGTTCTTTACGCCCAAGGTCACTTTCGAGTCAGCATTGAAATAGTCTACCCAATGGCTAATATTGTTCTCTAGCTTAATCGTGTTTACGGAAACTATCTCGTCTCCTACCTCAATACCCATTTTGTCGGCCTGCGATCCTGGATAAACGGCAAGTACTCGTTCTTTTCCGTCATCTATGTCAATTACACGCATACCCAACTTACGCTCTGTTTTCGAGGTGTCATCATGCTTCTTTATCTCCAGCCCCAAGTAATCGAAGCTTTCTTTAAGTAATGGTTCGTAGTCTTTGGTTCCTCGGAAATAGTCGGCAAAGAACTTTTTGAATGAAACTCCCGATGCTTCTTCCAAAGCATTTTGATAATCCTGTTCAGAATAGCCGATGCCCTTCTTTCCAAAATTCTCATACAGCGAAAGCATCGCATCATCAAGCGATTTCTCATTTACCGTTGCCTTCCTTATCTTAATATCAGCCATGAAAGAGCATAATGCGCCTTCTGTATAAATAGATGTCTTTCTGCCTGGCGCGCCTGGCTTATATCCATCTAACCAAGTATCGAAAGAAGAATCACCAACTGACATATTATGCCTACCGAAGTTGTAAAAGTGGCGTTCTAGTACTTTATCCAAAGTCTTCAAATAGCACTCCAGGCTATACAACTTGCAACGCAGTAAGAACACATCTCCCATGTAGGTGGTTACCCCTTCGGCCACGTAGCCTAGTTTTGAGTAGTTCTCTTTAGTATAATCGTAGGGCATCATCTCAACTGGACGAATGGTCTTGATATTCCAAGCATGATACAACTCGTGCGAACTCACTCCAATAAACTCATCGTACCAATTTCCTTTAATAACGTCGTAAGAAGGACCAAAGTAAATAACCGTACTGTTTAAGTGTTCTACACCGTGGTAGGCTTTCTTGGTATCTATCTGAAATAAGAAATGATACTCCTTAAATGGAAAGCTCTTCATTGCTTTCCATTGCGCTAATGTAAAGGCTCTAAATTCTCTTATAAGCTTTTTCCATTGTGGACGATATTCTCCTTGAAACCAAAGATGAAAAGTAGTACCCTTTACTTCGTAGCTCTCTGTTTGTATAGTAGCGCTAGCAATAAATGGGCTATCCATCAAATCGTGGGCATCTTTGGCTTTGAACTGATGCTTTCTCACCTTCTTCATTCCTGTGGCTACTTTGTAGTCCTCTGGCAGAACTAACTCTACCGTACAAGCCTCCTCCATTCTATCTGGCACATACATGCAGCAGTTCACAGGATTTACATACAGCTGCTTACTATCCAAATAGGTAGAACCAGCATTCATTTCGTTTGCGTAAAAGGTATATTCTACTACAACTGTAGAGCTCCCCTTTGTAGTAATTTGCCAAAGGTCTTTGTTCAGTTTTTTAGAAGCCAATACTTTACCATCCGCATCTTTTGCTTTTACGCGAAGTATGTATTGTGCAAAATTCCCCAACTCGTAGCGGCCTGGTCGCCAAGCAGGCAACTGTACTTGTAGCTCCTTTTCTTTAACACCAGTAATTGTATAGCTGATGTCGATATTATGGCTAAATCCGTTCTGATAAGAGAATTTATAATGCATGTCGTCTGTGTTTGCTACAAAAATAAGATGCTCAGCTTCTATTCCTAATGGAAGTTATCAGCAACTGTTTTGATGCTAATCTTATTATTTTTAGCTTTGCAATACTTAATTTTTAGACTTGGTTAAACTATTTTCTAAAGTAATTATCACTTTTTTATTCTGCTCGCTTCATTTCGGAGTGCTGGCCCAAGTGAATATTAAGGGAACGCTATTAGACGAAGAAGGGGTAGCCTTACCCTTCGCCAATGTAGTTTTGAAGAATACCACTTACGGAACATCAACTGCAGAAAACGGCAGCTTTAGCTTAAGTGATATTCCAGCAGGCATATACACGCTCTCCATTTCCATGTTGGGTTATCAAACTATAGATAACAAGATAGATGTAACCACTAACAATGACGTAGACCTTGGTCAAATAAATATGCCCGCATCAGCGCTAGGCTTAAATGAAGTTGTGGTAACGGGAACTATGGACGAGATATACCTAAAACACTCGCCCGTTAAGATAGATGTGGTTACCAAAGAATTTTTGGCGAAGAACACATCGCCCCAGAATGTAGTAGAGGGAATAAGCTTGATAAATGGCGTGCAAGAGGTAGTAGCCTGCGGAGTATGTTTTACCAATAGTATTACTATAAACGGTTTACCGGGCCCCTACACCGCTATACTAATGGATGGTTCACCCATTTATGGAAATTTGGCTTCGGTGTATGGATTGAATGGAATTCCCATTATGCTGATTGATCGTTTTGAGGTGATAAAGGGACCCGTTTCTACTTTATATGGCTCAGAAGCGGTTGCTGGGGTTATCAATATTATTACTCGCGACCCTGATAAAGAGCCCTTGTTTAGTATTGACCTGATGGGTACTACCCATTTAGAAGCATTCACCAATGTAGCTCTAGCACCAAAGTTTAAAAGGGCCAGTGGGTTCATCGGTTTTAACCACGCCTTTTTGAACCGTTTTGATGATAAGAACAATGATGGCTTTGGTGACAATATCGCCATGGATAGGTACAGTGCTTTTACCAAATGGAGTTTCAAGCGTAAGAGTGGCAAGAAATTCACTTTAGCTGGCAAGTACTACTATGAAGATCGCCGAAATGGCGTGGAGCAATTTATAGAAGACCGTGCCTATAGAGAATTAAGGGGCAATGATAGTATTTACGGAGAGAGCATTTATACCGAGCGCATAGAGGTTTTTGGTACTTACGAGCTACCCACCAAAGAACGCCTTCAATGGGATTACACCTATAGTTTCCATAACCAAGATAGCTACTACGGTAGTGATAGATATACCGCCAAACAGCATATAGGTTTCAGTAATTTCCTTTGGCGTAAACAAGCCGGACAACACAACATTTTAGCAGGTACTAGCTTTAGATTTCAAGGTTATGACGATAATTCAGCTGCTACGGGAGATACCATAAACGGGCAATTTGTTAACCAAGTAGATAACCAATACATACCAGGACTAATCATTCAAGATGATTGGCAAATACACGAGCGTTTTACCATTTTGGCGGGCATAAGGGTAGACTACTACCGCAGGCATGGCGTTATACCCGCACCACGATTGAGCCTGAAATATAACACAGCAGCACAAACTACTTTGCGATTGAATTTTGGAACTGGATTCCGAATTGTAAATCTGTTTACCGAAGATCACGCATTTGTTACAGGACAGCGTTCGGTTGAGATAGTGGAAGAACTAAGCCCCGAAACTACTTACAGCACCAACCTGAATATCAACCAAGCTTTCACTATTGGGAATACTCAAGGTATGATAGATATTGATGGGCACTTTACCTACTTCACCAACAAAATTGTGCCCGACTACGATACCCCAGGCCAGATCGTTTATGCAAACTCCGATGGGTATGCGATAACTACTGGCATAGGTATCAACTGGGTACATCAGTTGTCATTTCCATTATCTATAACTGCTGGCTTTAATTATCAGCGCGTTACCCAAACGGAATACGATGATAATGATGAACCCGTAACCAGCGATATTGAGTTCGCACCAAAATGGACGGGAGTGGGAATCATCAATTACACCTGGCGAAAAGTAGACCTCGACTTTGCCTACACGGTAAACATTACTGGCCCCATGGCACTGCCAGAGGTTTTTGATGTAGATACTGAAACTGGTGAATTACTAACTACATCTCGCCCAACTACCAGCATCCCCTTTGCTATCAGTAATCTGCAGATTACTAAAAAATTCAAGAAGATAAACTTTCAAGTATATGGCGGTATCCAGAATTTATTCAACTACCGCCAGCGCGAATCGCCATTAGTTGGCGTTAACGACCCTGGGCAACCAGCAGGCTTTAGCCCTAACTTTGATACGGCTTATGCTTATTCGCCTATGCACGGTAGAGAATTCTATATCGGTTTTAGGTGGAATGTTTCTCCTAAAAAAGAGAAGCAGAACTAAAGCACTAAACCGCAAATTGATACCTTTAGCGCGTGGAACTATCGCACACAGAAGAGAACTACCTGAAAGCTATTTACAAGCTATCTTCAGGGCATGATAAT
>CAYGTK010000232.1:0-5702 GCA_964352775.1 uncultured Chitinophagaceae bacterium | reverse complement strand
TGGTAACTCCACTTGCTGGCTTAAGTATTCCATGCCCATAATATCGGTTATGGTCAATTGCACATCGCCCAATTGGTTGATGCTTTCAACACTTACTTCTCCCCTAGTTGGGTTCGGATAAATGCTAATGCCATCTATTGTTAATCCTTCCTGCTCTTCAATACCTACGGTAATATCTGCCTGAGGTGTTTTAACCTCTTCGTTACCTACACTATCAGTTCCTTCTACATAAAAGCTAACTCGCTGCCAGCGTTCGGTAGTTACTTCTATCGATCCTGCAGCAAAACTCCCCATACTTGCCCAGTCAGTAGTATCGGTTTTGTAATAGAGTCGTATGTCCTCCAATCCACTTTCGTTATCGGTTCCACCAAGGGTAAGTGCTATAGTGGTATCGTTTACTGACGAACCACTTATGCTAGCCGTTGGGCCAACCTTATCAATCAAGTTGGTCCACGTGTTGGTCATAATGGCTGCGTTGTCATCAAACACAATACTGGCTTGGTTGCTTACCGTAGTGTTATTTGCCACACTACTCTTCAATTCTACGGAATAAGTAACAGCCCCCTCTCCTTCTGGAGAGGTCATGTTCGGTGGTAATAGTCCAGCAAAAGGATCAGCAGGAAAGTCTCCCGTATTCGGGTCGATTGAAACAAAACGCCATTCTATCATCCCTGTGCTTTTATCCAACTTGGCATATACTTTAGCTATAAGGTTACTAGGCCCACCTAAGTCTATTTCTCCGTAATATTCATCCCTATTCGCGCCAAGGCTAGTACCATTTTCAGCTACATATACATTACCGAATTGGAAGGTCTCCACATCAAATAGATTCACATCCAGCTGGTTGGTAATAACCACCTCTTGCGCCGCTGCACTGGCGGTATCTACATTTTCAAAAGCTATCATGTAGTGCAACGTTTCGTTACCGCGTATGCTGCGCTGGCTGCCTATACCGTTATTACCGTAAATGGCATTAGGGTCGGTACTGTTAATAACACGTTGTCTCTTTTTTCGCTTTTCCTTGTGGTCTAGCTCTTCGTTATTGTTCTTTAAGAAATCGTCTAGTTGTTCCTGTAGCTCAGGGCATTTAGCTACCATATCTAAAATAGCCCTGCGCTTTTCATCAGCAGACTTAAATTTGTTAAGACCATTATACAGCTTCTCCAAATTGTCAATTCTGCGCTGCCCATCGGTAATGTTCGCAGCGTTCTTCAAAATAGTCTCTTTAGCGGCCGAGGTTAGCTTATCATTAGTGGCTAAAATATCGGTAAGCGCATCAATATCTTGTTTACTGAATTTTCTTGCCTGACCAGCTAAGCCACCTACCCCAGCTGTTAAGGCCTCTTGCGCTACTGCTTTTATAGCAAACTCATTAGCCTTACCTGTTTCCGTTATATAAGATTGCATCTGTTGATCGCTTATCTCGTAGCCATAGTATTTAGAGAACAAATAATCGAAGCCAATGCGGGCGGTAAGGTTCAGGTGCCTTTGGCTTACCTTGGCCGATTTTACCAATAGTTTGGCAGGAACGTTCTTAGTTTGATCTACCGCTGCATCTACCGCATCAAGTGTATGTGATAGATAGACGTTATCAAAATTATCTGCCTGCGGCGAATTGGTAGAACCTTCGCGGTTAGGATAGTTCATATAGGCTACCATCTCGTAATTTCCATTGGTGGAATAACGCGCTCGGAATGGTATTTCCAAAGAGCCATTAGCAGGAACGAACGGAATATAAAAACGACCGAACCATCCATCATATGGCTCGCCCCCCAAAGTATCGATCTGTTGAAATGCACTTGCAGTATCTATCCAATAATCAAACTCCGAATTGGGGAAACTATATGTACTCGTATCTTCGGTAATGGTGCGGCTACCGTTAATGTCTTCCTTAAATATCTGGTCACCAAAGTCTACCTCCGCTCCGTTTGGATAAGCAACATGCACCACAGCACTGCGCGCCATCACATTTCCGTTGTTGCTTATTTTCAAAGTATACAAACCGTTACGGTTCCTACGAGCAATATCAGGGCCAATTATCTCCGCCGTACAATAGGGGTATTGGAAGCCGCTTACATTTAATCCATCAGGAAAATTCGCTGTTGGTTCTCCTGGAATGGTGATAGCCACATCGTATAAGCCAGCCGTAGCAAAGTGAAGATCAAACACACCACCTAATTGATCGTTAAGTGGGCTGCTGGCCTTATCGAATAAGGTATAAGTATCTGTTCCGTTGGTTATCGTAACTACGGTACTCGTGTCCAATCCAGCCCCATATATTTGGAAAGCAACATCGCCACCTGCTCCAGCGAAATCTGGGGTGTATTGCTCCACTCCTTTTATTTCAACTATAGCGGTATCTCTAGCTACCAAATTGCAACCCGCTTTTGTTGCGGTTAATACAGGTTGGTACAAGCCAATGGAATACACTTGGTTAGCAAAGGCATTGGCGCTGGTGTTTCCATTATCAAAATCCCAAGTTAAGCTGGTAGCATTACTGGTATCGGCATAAAAGCCTGCGTTGCTGGCTAGTTTGGTAACAAAGGCTCGTGCTATAGGTTGCTCATCAGTAGCCACTACATCGGTAATGTTATAAGAGAAACAACCAGTTGACTGAAAGCGAACGTAAAACGTATCTGCCGCTGTACAAGTCACCGATAAAACATCACTTATTGGCGTGGTATTGTTAACGTGCGAGTTGCTAGTAATTAAGCCACCTGCACCATTATATAAGTACACGAACAAGTCGGAAGTGGAAGCATTGGAAGTATTTGTTGCGGTATAGCTTACTGTTAGGTTACCATAAACAGGGTTCACTACGTAGTAATAATCACTTGCATCTGTTACTATGTTATTTGTGTAGCCCACTAGGCCCGAAGCTGTCCCTCCATTTGCAATTGGTGTGGCTTCGCTAAATCCATCATTTGGCTCTACATCCGCAGGACCATTAGAGATAAGATTGTACGACAAGGTATAGTCGAAGCAGCCTGAACTTTGTACCCTAAAGTACATTGTGTCCGCCTCTCTACAATAGATGTAAGAAGTATCTCGAAATACACCCGTTACAGGTTGATTAACCAACGAGTAGGTACCTAGGTTTCCGGTGTTCTTACCATAGGCATAAACAAACAGGTCGGATGTTGCGGCATTACTGGTATTCTCCCATTCGTAAATAAACTCTACCGTTCCTGCCTCTGGTAAAAGAGTTACATAATAGTCTGTCAAATCGTTAAACGAGCCATTAGTTGACCCAACATGCCCATCTTGCTCCACGCCTTCAACTATTGCTTGCGCTTCTAAAAAAGTATTGTTCGGTTCATTATCCACCTTGGGCGAAGCCAATAAGTTGTAGCGGAACTCATAATCAAAACAACCACTACTTTGAAAGCGGAAGTACACCGTATCAGCAGCAACGCAGTATAAGTAAGAAGTATCTTTATAGGTTACAAGAGGTTGGTTGGCCAAGGTGTAGGTAGCCAAATTCCCCCCTTGGCGGTTATAAGCGTACACAAAAAGGTCAGAGGTACTGGTATTGCTGGTATTGATCCATTCGTATATAAACTCCACTGTACCATCAGCTGTGGGTACACTAACATAATAATCGTTTAAATCAGTACTTAAGCCATTTCCGTGACCGGTATGGCCCTGCTGGTCGGTTGACTCCAAAACCGCCTGTGCTTCCGCAAAGGAATTATTAGGCTCTATATCGTTATTGGTAGTTGGCAATAAGTTGTAGCGAAATTCATAATCAAAACAACCAGAACCCTGAAATCGAAAATAGAGGGTATCGCCCAGTTGACAATAGATATAGCTGGTATCGCTATAAATACCGAGGGGCTGATTTGCTTGAGTGTAGGTGCCGAGGTTACCCCCTTGCCTGTTGTATGCGTAAATGAATAAGTCAGAGGTAGTAGCATTGGATGTGTTGCTCCACTCATAAATAAACTCTACTGTTCCATCAGTTGGGGCTACGGTAACGAAGTAATCGTTAACATCATTATAGCTACCGTTTACACTACCTACATGGCCTTGTACATCGGTACCTTCATTAAATGCCTGCGCTTCGGCAAAACTTTGGTTGGGCTCATTATCTAAATTGGTAGTAGGTAATAGGTTGTAGCGAATTTCATAATCAAAACAGCCTGAACTTTGCACACGGAAGTATACCGTATCAGCGGCCACACAATACAGATAGGAGGTATCTTTAAAAGTACCAAAGGCCTGATTAGCCTGTAGATAAGTACCAAGCGATCCAACCTGTCGATTGTAAGCATAAAACCATATATCAGATGCTGTGCTACCTGAAGTATTACTCCATTCATAAATAAATTCGATAGTACCATCAGCAGGAACTAGGCTAACATAATAGTCGTTCACATCTGTGGTAATTCCGTTGGCGTGGCCCGTGTGCCCCTGCTGATCGGTACCTTCCAATAAAGCTTGTGAGGAAGCAAAGTCATCGTTAGGTTCGGTATCAATATTGGTGCTCGCCAGCATTTCGTATCTCACGTTATAGCTGAACGAACCTGTAGATTGTGTTCTGAGATAAACCGTATCGGCTTTTAGGCAATACAGCGTAAGGGTGTCACGAAATGTACCTGCCGTAGCTTGGTTAGCAAAAGTAGAAGTGTTTAAGTTACCCGTATTAGTGTTATAGGCATAAAAGAATATATCAGAGGTTGCAGTTCCGGAGGTGTTGGTCCACTCCCGGTATATTCTGATGGCGCCATCTTCAGGTAGCACCGTAAAAAAGTAGTCGTCGTTCCCCGACTGCGATGTACCGAACAAGATGCTATCAGCAAAGGTTTCATTAGATTGGTTGAACGCTTGGTTGGGTTCTACTTCATTAAGAGCAAAACAATAGGTAGTGCTGAGAAGTATAACAAGCACTGATAACAAACGGGCTGTAATTGTCATTGTCAATGTTTTTTTTTTTAGTTGTATATTATTAAAGGTAATAAATACCTTGCTAGGTACAAAAGCCTAGGTAATAGAGTTAATGACATCCCTTGGTAAACAAAAAGACCCCCTCGCCTGAACGAAGGGGTCATTACACCAAACCTTTGCGAAAGATGCATGAACAAACTTAAGGGCAAACGTCAGTTGCGTTGTTCGTATATGTAATGTTTGTTAATGTTACCATAGAGGTTCCCGTATATATACCACATTCTAAAGCGTTTGATACGGTTCCATTTTCTATAACGAAGTTGGTTACACTGTTGGCTATATAAATGTTAGCCTTAGATGGTGCCGCGCCAAATGGCTTCTCGCGACCTGCATCGCTTACGGTAACATATTCCCAGCGGTTAAGTACCGATGAGCCTTCTAGATACATTCCATCCCAATAACCAGCAATTGCTTGCTCGCCACGGAAGATGATAGGCTCAGCAGAGGTTCCAACCATGTTCAACGAAGCTAGATCATCTACCACTACGTTGAAGTTTTGTGGGCAAACCATTTCAAAACCTGGCTCTACCACTAAGTCGCTACGGATACCTAGCGTACCCTCGCTTACTAGTATTGGCACTCCTGGGTTTTCCCAAGTTTGGTCGGTAGTTACTGTAATAACACTACCACCAGTCAAAGTCATCCGTATCAAGTTCATTCCGTTGTTGGTATAACTGGAGCCCTCCCCATCCAATTGGCTAAAGCTATTGGCGTGGATATAAAGCGGATGCTCATCGTGAGTGGTAATAGTATTG
>CAYGTK010000231.1:0-5736 GCA_964352775.1 uncultured Chitinophagaceae bacterium | reverse complement strand
GTACTTAAGAACGGTGTAGCTACTGTAATTGCGGGCCGACCCAATGCAGGAAAAAGCACCCTGCTTAATGCCCTATTGCAAGAAGAACGGGCCATAGTGAGCGACATAGCCGGCACTACTCGCGATACTATTGAAGAGGTGCTGAACATCAACGGCATCTTGTTCCGATTGATAGATACGGCAGGCATTCGCGAAGCCAAGGATAGCATTGAGCGCATTGGGGTAGAAAAAACTATGCAGAAGATAGACCTATCTGCCGTGGTGCTATACATGTTTGATGTGAACGAGCTAACCGCCCAAGAGCTGGAAGCCGACCTACAAAAAATACGTAAAGAAGGCACTCCGCTACTGGTAGTGGCCAACAAAACCGACCTAGCACCTGCCGATTGGCAAAGCAACTACCCCAACATAAACTTGGTAGGTATATCTGCCAAAGCCGAAACCGACTTAGACGACCTGCGCGCCCAACTGGTAAGCAACGTAATGGATACCCAACTAGAAATGGATGGTGGCCTAGTAACCAACATACGCCACTACGATGTGCTGCTACGTGCCGATCAGGCCCTGAACGACGTACTCACAGGACTGGACAAAAATATGAGTGGCGAACTCCTAGCCCTAGACATCCGCCAAGCCCTACACGCCTTGGGCGAAATAACAGGCGAAGTAACTAATGATGACTTGCTAGGGAATATTTTTAGTAAGTTTTGTATCGGGAAGTAAGCATTGAAAACAACAGGTAAGAAAGGGAAAATAAACCATTGTTTTTCAACCTATTGAAACTGTAGTTCAGTTATACTATTTTCTTTTGGCTTCCTGTTTTTTACATTTCATTGCCTTATATTTACAACTAAACCTTATTTAGGTGTAAAAAACTGTAAAAATGAAGGTTAAGTTACATTCGCGTACTAGAAATAAAGGAGAAACTGCTCCCTTTGTAATTGAGATTTACAGAGGGTACTCAAAAACCGACGCTGGTAAAATCAAACATCAACGTGAGTTTCAAACGTTAGATTACTACCTTTTCAAAAGCCCAAAAAATTCGCAGGAGAGGCAGCATAATAAAGAACACAAAAAGCTAGCAGAAGGAGTAAGGTCTAAAATGGAATTGGACATCCTTAACGGTAAATATGGTTTTGCCTCTACTTTTAAAGGAAAAACATTCTTACGTGATTATTTCTGCAAGCTAAGAGACCAGAGAAAAGCATCAAAAAACAATTGGGACAATTGGCACGGCACCTACAAATACATAGAGCAATATTTCTCTAAAAGCCATACACTTGGGGAAATCGGAGTAGACGAGGTTAAAGGTTTTAAGGTTTTTCTAGATGAGAAAGCATATAAAGCTTCGGGGGATGCCTTATCGCAAAACACTAAGTACTCCTACTTCAATAAGTTTCGAGCTTGCTTAAACCAGGCTGTTGAAGATGGTCTTATTAGTGATAATCCAGCAAAAAGAGTTAAGGCATTCAAAATGGGTGAGCCAAATCGAGAATACCTCACGCTTGATGAATTACAAGCCCTATTTAAAACTGATTGCCCTAATCAAGTATTAAAACGGGCTTTTCTCTTTTCATGCTTATCTGGAATGAGATGGGGCGACATACAACAGTTGACCTGGAACAGAGTGAGGCAACGAGAAAATTACTGGGAAGTAGCATTCACTCAAAAGAAAACCAAAGGGGTCGAGTATTTGCCCATCAATGATGAGGCAAGAGAACTCATGGGCAAAGCTGGAAATGATAAAGAAAAAGTGTTTGTTGGTTTAAGATATTCCTCCTATATGAATGTTGAGTTATCTAGGTGGGTGCTTAAGGCTGGAATTGCTAAACACATTACATTTCATTGTGCAAGGCATACTTACGCAACATTGCAATTAACGCATGGAACTGATATTTATACGGTCTCTAAACTTCTAGGGCATCGAGAACTCAAAACGACTCAGATTTATGCGAAAATTGTGGACCAAAAGAAAGTTGATGCCGCTTTGTCGCTTCCCAAAATAAACGTTTGATGGCAATTTATGGAGATGGAAAAACTAATTTTATGGCTTGGCAACCTATTAACTGGGAAGAGGTTACTCAATGCTTAAGCCAACAGTTTACAGCAAGGCTTAATTCGTTTATTTTAAGTGATAAAGATGCCGCTGAATGCAGAAGGTTAATAGAGGAGCAACAAAGAAGGTTTGAAGAGTTAACAATTCAAACAAACAATCACCTTGGTCCATTGCTTCTTAAAGCATTTGACAATAAACCATTACCAAAAAATTTTGCTAGGTGGTTCTTCGATGGCCTTTCCATGACTGATTCGCTGGACCCAAGGCTTGAGATTCCAGAAGAAATCTTTCTTGAGTACTGCAAACAAAAACGAATGCAGATATTAGCAATGTTAGACGAGTATGCTACTAAAGTGGATAAGCCAAATGTATCTCCAAGAAATTTACCCAAAAGTTTTGTATGGATTGGAAGAAATACTGATGAAGCATTATTTCGTCGCGCTATCATTAAAAACTTCTTATGCCTAGGTGCTAAACATAGGTATTTTGATGAAGCATTCTTTTGCGATGGAATTTTATCGAAAAGTTTTAAGCCTCTTCGATGGAAATCTAACAATGCCTCTGAGCTTAAGTATTTCTATAGAAGGATAATTCAGTTAAGATTAATCAGCGGCAACACAAAGCGTTTAGACTATTTATCGTTGTGTAATGTGTTTGTGAAGTCAGATGCCAGCCCCTTTGCTAATTCCTTTAAGAGCTTGA
The DNA here is from genome assembly GCA_964352775.1 of uncultured Chitinophagaceae bacterium. Classification (GTDB taxonomy): domain Bacteria; phylum Bacteroidota; class Bacteroidia; order Chitinophagales; family CAIOSU01; genus CAYGTK01. Next base: position 2,978 of record CAYGTK010000231.1, on the reverse strand, counting down.
ACATAAATCTTGACTCCAATTTAAGCAATAACACTAAGACGAAGGTAGAGAGTATACTTGCACCTTTCTCTTACTAAACATGCTTTACCTTCACCTATGCCTTTTTGGAAGGCATATCAGTTTCATTTCAATACTGTCATTCATTTGCATGTGTTTACCAAACACATATAGAAATGGCAGATTTTCAAAAAGTTCTAGATCGATTAAAAGTCATCGAAGAGTTACTCCTTAGTCAAAAGGTAGTACTAAACCTAGAGGAAGTAGCTTGTTATACTAACCTCTCAAAGTCATACATCTATAAGCTTACTTCAACGGGTGGAATACCTTGTTACAGGCCAAAAGGAAAACATTTGTATTTCAAAAAGGATGAAATTGACTCGTGGTTATTGCAGAATAGAAAAGCTACCAATGAAGAGCTGGATAAGGAGTCTTCAACTTATGTTACGATTAATAGTAAATAACCCGAGGTCATCGAAATGTATGATTTCATTAAAGCGGTCGCAAGGGATGTGGATGTCCAGTCCATACTTAACGGACCACTTGAGTTCAAGCTATTTGTTGATGAGAAAACAGCAGAGGTCAGTCCATTTTATATTGCGAGAAATCACAATCTAGAATTTAAACTTTTTGAAACAGGCACCTTGATTGTAAAAGGGTCACTTCACCGTCTTGCAGACTATTTGGAAGGAACCGGTAATGGCGCGAACTTCACATCGGTTAGAATGGCTGATATAATATCCAGCATTTCCCACATAACTTTTCTCACAGGAATTGAAGCCAGTAGACTTAAAATTTCCAATCTAGAATTTGGCATCAATCTACCGATAACTCGCCCAGCACAATATTACCTCGAAAAGCTGATTTTGTATAAAAACTATATGGCTTCCATAGTTCTATGTGAGAGTAGTAATGATCTCTTCATGGCTAAGTTCCAAGCACAGCAATACGAAGTGAAGCTTTACGATAAAGGGTGGCAGTTTAGGTTAGATAAACCTTTGCTTAGAATTGAACTAAAAATAACGAGAATGGTGTACTTTAAAACAGTAACAAAAAAATTAGGCGGCCATTTGACTCTTGCCTCACTGGATTCCCATGCATTATACTATTTTTTGTACAACAAGCTTGAATTGGTAATCAATTATCTCCTTTTTTTATCGACTGGCATCCTCCAGAAATGTGGTTTCCCAAGGGAAGATGCACTCCTGATGTCTACAAGAGCTTATTGGAGACATCAGTTAATGAAGAAGGAGGCTTACAAAGTAAATAGACAACGTCTTAAAAGGCGACTAAAAAAATACAGTCAAGCAGATATAAGGAGCGAGCTGAAACTCTTAGCAGCTAGAGAGAGTGCATTACCATTAAGGTGATAGTATAAAATTTCTATACTGCTGTGCGAAATTAACCACTTGAATATCAGGTTAATTCCGCACAAGATTATGTAAAACTCTAAAAAAGCGAAGTGATTAATCTACTTAATTGCAAAAAAAAGTGGGGCTTTTTGCAAAAATCCAATCACAATATAGAACCTCATAAAACCTGATAATGTATTGATAGTCAATTTTATGTGTCAGATTTAGTCTTAACCATTAATTTTTTTGTAAAAAAAGCCTCATTTTTTTTGCATTTTTTCGAATGTAAATCAACCTGCCATTATTTTGGTGTTTAACAATGCCTCCTATAAATCAATGATAACGAGATTTACACTCATTAGATGGTTAACTCTAAGCACAATTAACTTTTGCCGCAAGTCGTTCTGGAATAACGTTTTTGGCACTAAGAGCAACAGTTCAGTGATACGATATCACATAGTTGTATGTAGTCTGACCAATTTGCTTCTGGGCGTATGCTTCTTCAAATCCATAACTATTCATAAGTGATATAGTCTGGCGTTTTGCATTATCTCCGATATTGTATTTTTCCTTTCTAGGAGTATTCTGCTTAAGTATCAGCTTTATCGTAACGTTATTATAGTTGTCTCCAAAAAGTTCAATGGCCACAACCTCTGGGTATCTAAGCATCTGCGTTTCGACCATCTTCTTGACTGTATATGGTTCAAATGAATTAATAGCAGAATCAGCTGGAGTTCCCGCAAATTCAGTTGGAGGACTAGAATTATTACTTTCACTCGTAGCTTCATTTACCGAGTCATAAGTAGACGAGATGGCTAGTGCTATGAATACAAAGTTTAGCAAAAGGAGCTTGAAGAATTTCATGATTAAACAGCTTTAGACTTTAGGGTAGAGTAAATTGAAATTGCCCCGACCTCTAATACTAAATCTGCAATGTCAAATGTTCCTGCTACAATTCCAAAGTTTTGAGCCACTTCAAATGCAATGACAATAGGCATTGTTAGTACCAAAGCTCTACGAATAGATTTGAGTATTTGTTGGTTAATCAGTAATAGAGCTAGCGCCCATAATATGTCGGGAATATGATTTCTGAATACTGGAGAAATTATATCTGGAATAGCACTGTTAATCAAATAGACTATCACTCCAGTCGTAAGAAGTAAAGAGCTTAGTAGGTAATGATTGAGAGTCATATTGCTAAAGTAGTAATTAATGACAATAATGTCATTAAATTTAAGCTTGTGAAGTGCCATATTAAAAAGTGGCCCACTATCGCGATGAGTATTTAATAAATGAGGTAATCCAAAGGTTAAAAAACCTTAGAGAATCCAGATTCCTTTCTCAAGAACAAGTATTTAATGATACTGGTATTCATGTGGGAAGAATCGAGTCCAGAAAGCTCAATATCACCATAAGTACATTAAAATGTCTTTGTGATTATTATGAGGTAACTCTGGGTGATTTTTTCGCAGACTCTCCTTCTGCAGGCAAATAGCCTAGGTATTACTATTACCATCCCAAACGCCATATTAACCACTAAAAAGAGGTTAAATTTATGTCCTTGTAATTGATTCTAAAGAATAATTAATAGTTATTTTCTTGTTTTTGTTAACAATCATTATCTTAATG
>CAYGTK010000230.1:0-5752 GCA_964352775.1 uncultured Chitinophagaceae bacterium | reverse complement strand
CCCCAGCCCTCCACCCTTCGACTATTACGCTACGCTCCATGCTCAGGCTGACCTACGCTTCACTTTTTATATAACAACCATACCCACCCAATGTCATCCCGTGCTTGTCACGGGATCACCATGTAGTACCCTCGTAAGGATACTGTTATAAAAACGGTAGGACATTACCGAGCAACCAATACCCTACCCACTTTCCCATATACCATGTTTAACTTGATTCAGTATTTGACGCACTGTACTTCACCTTCCGCAAAATCATGCATACGCCAGATCCTGAAATAAATTCAGGATGACAGCATCTTCTTTTTCCTCCTAAATCTCTGTCCGTTAACACAGCACTTCTACCACCAAAATCCATAACTTTGCCCTTCAATTTTTTTAAGCATGGACATACCCAAACAATACGACCCCAAACAGGTAGAAGACAAATGGTACAAGCACTGGAACGATAGCGGTTTCTTCCGCTCAGTGCCCGATGAGCGCGAGCCGTATACCATCGTCATTCCGCCGCCAAATGTTACGGGTATATTGCACATGGGCCACATGCTTAACAATACCATACAAGACATCCTCATTCGCCGTGCGCGTTTGCAGGGTTATAACGCCTGTTGGGTTCCTGGAACCGACCACGCTAGTATTGCTACCGAAAGTAAAGTAGTACGCAAACTACGTAGCGAGGGCATCACTAAAGCAGATATTACCCGCGAGGAATTCTTAGGCCACGCCTTTGAGTGGAAAGATAAATACGGTGGTATTATTCTGGAGCAATTGAAGAAATTGGGAGCTAGTTGCGACTGGGAGCGCACCCGCTTTACCATGGAGCCAAAGCTAAGCGATGCCGTAGTTAAAGTATTCGTAGATCTATACAACAAAGGCTACCTGTACCGCGACCTGAAAATGATAAACTGGGACCCACGTGCACTCACTACATTGAGCAACGAGGAGGTTATTTATAAAGAAGAGCAATCGAAACTATTCCATGTAAAATACCGAATTGCCGGTACCGAAGATGAATGGATAACCATAGCCACCACCCGACCTGAAACCATATTGGGTGATACCGCCATATGTGTTAATCCTAACGATGAGCGTTACGCGGGCTTTGCGGGTAAGAAGGTAATAGTGCCATTAGTAGAGCGGGAGATACCTGTGATATTTGACGAGTATGTGGATATGGAATTTGGTACGGGTGCTTTAAAAATAACCCCTGCCCACGACCCTAATGACCATGAACTAGGCCAGAAGCACAAGCTAGAGACCATCGACATTATGAACGATGATGGTACCTTGGGCGAAGCTGCTCAGTGGTATGTAGGCGAGGATAGATTTGCTGCGCGAAAACTGATAATTGAAGACTTAGAGAAGCTAGGCCAAGTAGTTAAAGTAGAAGATATTACCAATAAAGTAGGTTACAGCGAGCGTAATGCCGATGTAGTAGTAGAGCCACGATTGAGCCTACAATGGTTCGTAGATATGCAAAAGTTGGCTGGCCCAGCTTTAGACCATGTACTGAACGACGACATCCGTTTTGTACCCGATAAGTTTAAAAACACCTACCGCCACTGGATGGAGAACATCCGCGATTGGCCTATCAGTCGTCAACTATGGTGGGGACAGCAAATACCTGCTTATTACTTAGAGGATGGCACCGTAATAGTTGCCGAAACAGAAGAAGAAGCTTTAGCACAAGCCAAAGAAAGATCAGGCAACCAAAACTTGACCATGGCCGACCTTACTCAAGATGAGGATGTGGTAGATACCTGGTTCAGCAGCTGGCTGTGGCCTATATCTGTGTTCGATGGCTTTGAGAGCCGCGAAGAATTGGATTACTACTACCCCACTTCCGTATTGGTTACAGGTTGGGATATTATCTTCTTCTGGGTAGCACGTATGATAATGGCGGGTTACGAATTTGAGAAGGAGAAGCCATTTAAAGCCGTATACTTTACAGGTATGGTTCGCGATATGCAACGACGTAAGATGTCTAAATCGCTAGGTAACTCCCCTGACCCAATTGAGTTGATGGAGAAGTTCGGTGCTGATGGTGTTCGTGTTGGTATGTTACTAAGCGCACCAGCTGGTAATGACTTATTGTTCGATGACAAACTTTGTGAGCAAGGACGGAATTTCAGCAATAAAATATGGAATGCCCTCCGCCTGGTGAAAGGATGGGAAGTAGAAGACGGAGCTAATGAAGATGACCAAATAGCTATAACGTGGTTCAAGAACCGAATGGACCAAGTGATAACTTCTATAGAGAAGTCGTACGAAGATTTCCGTTTGTCGGAAGCATTGATGAGCGTTTATACGCTGATATGGGATGACTTTTGTTCGTGGTATTTGGAGATGATAAAGCCAGAATACGGTAAGCCCATTAGTAGTAATACCCTTGAGCAAACTGTCGGTATTTTTGAAACACTACTTCAAGTATTGCACCCCTTCATGCCATTTATTAGTGAAGAGGCTTGGCATACCTTAAAGGATCGTGCCGAAGGAGATTGCTTGATAGTGAGTACTTATCCCAAGCCCGCAGCTTTTGATGAAGACCTATTGAAACGTGCTGACCTGGCCAAAGAGGTTATTGCTAAGGTTCGTGAAATACGTAACCGCAACGGGTTGAAGCAATCTGCTGAACTAGAGTTCTATGCCCAAGTGGAAGATAAAAAAGTGTACAACTCCTTTGCTGGTTTGATAGTTAAATTGGCCAAGATAAAGTCGTTCGAGTATGTAGATACTGAGCCAGAAGGTGCTGAGCAGTTCTTGGTTAAGGCCGACCGCTTTTTTGTAGTAACTGGTGTGGAAGTAGATGTGGAGGCCGAAAAAGCCAAAATAGAAGAAGAGATAAAATACACCAAAGGCTTTGTAAAAAGCGTACAAGGCAAGCTTAGTAACGAGCGTTTCGTAGGTGGAGCACCTGCTGCAGTAGTTGATAAAGAACGTGCCAAACTAGCCGACGGCGAAGCGAAATTGAAGGTGCTAGAAGAGAACTTGGCCAAGCTGAACTAGCTTTTACCGTTTACTGGTTAAAAGCGACCGTATTCTCGATGAGTACTACCGTATTCTCATTTGTAACTTTTGTAACCAATGTGGTTTATATCATTACAGTGTTGATAGTAGATACTATCAATATTGTGTTTACCGTAGCGGGCCGAAGTTTAACGACTTCGGCCTATTTTTTTATACCCCCCTCTCAACCTATTCCCAATTCGTAAATAAGTCCTAAATTAGGGCAGCGTTAACGCAAGTTTAACAATAGGTATACCCCCTTTATATCCCCAAAGAAAACAGTAACACATGAACGGTCAGACGACGAAGGCGTGGCTTCTAACCCTTTTACTTAGTGTCACATGCACACTTCTATATGCTCAAACAGGTAAAGTAACTGGAACGGTAACCGATGCTACAGGCGAAACCCTATTTGGAGCTACCATTGTAATAGAAGGTTCAACAAAGGGTACATCCTCCGATCTAGATGGTAAATATGAATTGACCGAGGTAGAGCCTGGTAATTATGTGTTGGTCATCTCTTTCATCGGCCTAAAGGATGATAGACAAGAGATACAGGTAGAGGCTGGCGCAACAGTAACAGTAAATGCAGGGCTAAAGGAAGATGCCTTACTATTAGATAAAGTGGTGGTAGTAGGTTACGGTACTAAGCAGAAGCGAAACATCTCTAGCTCTATAGTAGATATTGATGCGAAAGAAATTGAGAACATCCCTACTTACGATTTCAACTCGGCCCTACAGGGCAAAGCAGCTGGAGTACAAATAACCACTGCAAATGGATTGGCAGGTTCACCCGTAACCGTGCGTATTCGTGGAACAAAAACATTGAGTAATAGTGCTGAACCATTGTATGTAATTGATGGTATCCCCATAATTACTGGAGACATAAGTGATGCGGGTAATAAAGTAGGCTATAACGGGAACATACTATCTACCATTAACCCAAATGATATTGAGTCTATACAGATATTGAAAGATGCATCGGCTACAGCCATCTATGGCTCACGTGGAGCAAATGGTGTAGTACTCATCACCACTAAAAAGGGAAGCAAGGGTGCAACTAAAATAGATGTGAGCTACTCTGGTGGTATCTCTCAAGAAACAGGCCGACTGGGTATGCTGAACGGCGAAGAATACGCCGACCTGTATCAAGAAGCATGGGAAAATGATGGCAACACAGGGCAAGTTAGGCTACCAAGAGGTATTGATCGCGACTCTATTGCCAATACCGATTGGATAGATGAAGTGATGCGCTTGGGTTCGTTCCAAGAAGTGAACCTATCTATTTCAGGAGGTAGCGAAAAGACGACTTATTATGTAGGGGGAACATTCAGAGATGAGAGTTCGTTCTTAGAAGGCAATGATTTCCAGCGGGCCAGCTTCCGTACCAACCTTAATCATCAAGCATCAGAGCGATTGAGCTTTGGAATGAACTTCGGACTCACCCGTACCGAGAACCAATTGGTATTTGCAGGTGCTGCAGGTGGATTAGGACTGGCACAATCAGCCGCCTTGCCTATCTTCCCCGTAAGGGAAGACAATGGCGATTACTTTGAACCTGCCGCTGGCATTAACCCCCTTGCACAGCTCGACCTCTACGACTTCAAGAACGTGACCTATCGTATTCTTACTGGTATTAACGCTGACATACAGATCTATAAAGGGCTTCGCCTACGGAATGATTTCGGGGTAGATATGATCAACCAGATAGAAGAGATATTCACTCCCTTAGAACTTACCGCTGGTAACCCCACTGCGGAAGATAGACGCGTGCAATACATCAACTGGAACCTGAACACCACGCTTAACTACAGTAAGAACTGGAGTAACAAACATAATTTTGAAGCCCTAGCCGGCTTTAACCCCAACCGTGCAGTAGAGCAGTTCAGCTACATCCGTGGAACTGATTTTGCGGTGAGTACCTTCACCCAACCACAAGGTGCTACTACCATTGAAGATGCTACTGCGGGTACAGGTAAAGAGTATACTTTCTTGAGTTACTTCACCCGTTTCAATTACGAGTTGAATCGTAAATATTTATTCCAATTCAGCTTTAGGGCCGATGGTTCTTCTCGCTTCGGTACTAACAATAAGTATGGCTATTTCCCAGCAGCTTCCGTGGGTTGGATAATGAGCGAAGAGAAATTCTTGAACCAATCGAAAGTGGTAAGCTTCTTAAAGATACGTGGTAGCTTGGGTACAGTAGGTAATGCATCGCTGGGTGACGACTTTGCACAGAACAGTTTCTACAATGTAGATCAAGATTACAACGGTCAGCCAGGTATAGGCCCTGCCAATACATCGGTAGAGAACCTAAGCTGGGAAACTACCCTGAAGGCCGATATTGCTGTAGACTTCGGCTTACTTCGCGATCGTATTTCTGGTACTATTGAATACTACGAAGAATACACCACCAACGTATTGGTAGATGCTAAACCATTGACCCCTTCAAGCGGATTTACAACAGTAACACAGAACCTAGGCAAAATAAGTAACCGTGGAGTAGACATACAGATACGTACCAACAACCTTGGACCAAAAAGCAAAGTACAATGGCGTACCGACTTCAATATTTCAGCCTACCGAAACAGAGTAGTAGACCTAGGTGATGTAGAGATGTTAGGCGGTTCTAACTTTGGCGAGAATGCAGCTATTGAAGGTCAGCCTGTAGGGGTTTGGTTCTTGCCCGAGTATGCAGGTGTAGATCCTGAAACGGGTTTAGAGATGATATTCGATACTTCAGGAA
>CAYGTK010000229.1:0-5790 GCA_964352775.1 uncultured Chitinophagaceae bacterium | reverse complement strand
GTGATTCTGTACCTATTGAACGAACCTCCCTAATATTAAGAGGGGTCCAAAAACCCGAATTTCCTGGTCGCCAGAGAATCCAATTGTCTACATCGGTATAGTAGGCTGTTGCTGATGCGGTATAGTTCATTGCCGTTTTACTAACATACTCCTTCTGTTTTGCAAAGTCGATACCAGCCTCTGCGGTCCAGCTTCGTTCAGGGGCTAGATCTGGATTTCCGCCTGGCTCCCAGTATAGTTCATTGAAAGTAGGTAGGCGAAAGTTGCGGTGGTAGTTGGCCCTGAACTTTAGGCCAGTCTTTTGAGAGAGGAAGGCTAGACCTAAGTTAGGTAGGAAGGGAGAGAGCGCGCCATCGACCCATTCTTGACGAAAAAGAGCAGAAAGCACTAACCATTTGATTGGATTGTAACTGAGGTCGCTTATAAACGCAATCTTTTGCCTTCTTTGCATTTCACTGTAGTTATCCGTTTCCCCCCAGAGGTAGTGATGCTCTAGTTTATTGGCTAAGGCAAACTTTTTTAGCTCACCGACTCCCGTTTCTTCTATCCATAATTGGTGAGTAGCGCTTACTAAAGTTTGGTCGTTTATACCTAAGCTATTTATCTCTGCAACTTGATTGGTGTACTCAACCGAATAACGCTTGTAGGCTACATTACCTGATATGGCATGCCTTAGTTTTGACTTGCCCAATTCTTTATAAATACTCTTATAAGATAGGTTTGCTAGAAAGAGATCATCATCTTGTCTTTCTTGTTGGTTCGTACTAATGATTACAGGTGCAAGTCCTCGCTCTGACTTAGCGACCAACAAATTAGCCTCTACAATTCCTCTGCGCCACAAATACATCAGCGACTGATTCCATGTTAGATTTTGGAAGTCTCCTCCAGTACGTCTTTCTTTCACGGCATTTATGCCAGTTGTATTTTGATAGGTGAAGTCATTATCTGCCTTTGAATAACTGAAGCTACTTTTAGAATGGAATTTATCGCTCCTAAAGCTTAACGAAGCATTGGTCCAATTTCTTCCAAAACTCCCTATTGATTGGTTAACCTGTGCTGTTATTCTGTTTTTAGAATAGCCAATTGCAGAGATACCTATTCCGCCACCTATACCCCCCGAACCATTCCACAGGTCGGCTCCTCCATAATATATTCGTGCCAAATTTCCTGCATTTGCTGGCACTATAGATATTTCGGTTTGCCCAAACAGACTGGAGTTCACTGGCATCCCATTCCAATACAATTGTGTGTGATTTGGGCTAAGCCCACGAATTGATGGTAGCGCCAATCCATTCGCTCCATTGTTCTTCACGTATATACCCGTTTCAAATTGTAATACTTCTGCAAAGCTTCTATCGCTATATCTCTTCAGTGTCTCTTGTTGGATTGTGCAGATATTTGAAGTGGCTTGCAATTTAGGCGGCATTATCACCACAGTGTGTGCAGATTTAGTCCTCAGAATATCGTTAATGAGAACTTGCCCTAAGGTATCCCTCATAGCGATCTTAGAAGTATCCACCACCTGTCCACTCACCCCAAAGTGCATCCCAAACAAAACCAATAAACACAACAGCCTTTTCGGCATGGCATCAATTTAATCAAGGGAAATAAGGGTATAGGCAAACACACCACAGGCTGTGGCGGGCTAACAGATACCAAACCTTTCCACCTGAAAGTTTAAAAGTTATCGTGCATGTGGCAGGTCTTCTGACTTACCTCACTCTTAGTGCCTTCCCATCCGCCAGATGGCGAGCAGTGGCTTTGCTACTAAGAGCCTATATGAGGCTTACAGCTGCAGGGACAGTTGACGACTTTCACGCCATTCCCTATTAAGTATTCCGCTTGAAGCGAATACACCGCATTGCACAACGAAAATAGATAAAATCCACATAGCACAACACACTTGGTAGGTTAAGAACTATTCCTTTAGCTTTAGAGTTAAATCAGGAAAATCAGCAAGATGGACACCTCGGTAAAAACCTTTAATCCCTTTGTACTAGAAAAACTACAAGAGAATGAAACGCTTACAGGACTTGATAAGGGCTGCTATGAATGGTTGATGACCAAAGGGGAGGAACGAACATTAAAAGAAGGGGACTATCTTTTCACCAAAGGTATGGCTACCAATCATCTACATATTGTGTTAGATGGTAGCATAAGTGTGTTTATTGATCAGGGTAATCAATCGCGCTTGATGGCTACGCTTGAAAAGGGCACCATTACAGGAGTGCTGCCGTATTCAAGAATGACCGCAGCACAGGGAAATGGTGTAGCCACTAGAGAAACTTGCGTGTTATCGATACATCGTGATGATTTTCCTGATATGATTTCCAATCATATGGAGCTTACTACCCGCTTTGTACACCTTATGACTAGCCGCGTGCGCGATTTTACGAAGCTACACTCGCAAAATGATAAGATGATGGCATTGGGTAAGCTGTCGGCAGGTTTAGCACACGAGTTGAATAATCCCGCAGCAGCAGTAATCCGTAGTTCCGGAGAATTAAAAAAGCATTTGGCCTACTTACCCGAAGGCTTTAAAAAGGTGATCTCCATCCGCATGTCAGAAGAAGATGTGGATGCGGTTAATGAGATGCTATTCAGCCATATAGGCGACTTAGGCAAAGAGGATCTTAGCCTAATGGAGCAAACTGAACGCGTAGATGATTTTGTAGATGAATTAGAAGAGTACAACCTAGAAAATGTAGAAGAAATAGCCGAGAATATGGTCGATTTTGGCTTCACTTTTGAAGATGTGGAATTGGTAAAAGATAAAGTGCCCCACGAACATGTGGATGGTGTATTGAACTGGATAAACAATGTGCTTACTACAGAGAAGTTAGTGGGGGAGATAAATGAAGCCTCGCAACGCATATCTGACTTGGTGAAATCGGTGAAGAGCTATACCCATATGGATAGAGCTTCGGATAAAGAGCTAGTGGATATACACGATGGTATAAAGAACACCATAGCCATGCTAGGCCATAAGTTGAAGCGCGCCAGCATTGAATTGGTAAAGAACTTTGAGCCAGACTTACCATTTGCTAAGGTATTCCCTGGAGAGATGAACCAAGTGTGGACCAATATTATTGATAATGCCATAGATGCCATGGAGGAAAATGGTGGTGACAAACTGGAAATTCGCACCCATAAAGACCGCGAATTTGTAGTGATAGACATCATTGATAATGGCCCAGGTATCTCCGATGAGGACATGGACAACATCTTCGACCCCTTTTATACAACTAAAGAAATGGGTAAAGGCACTGGCTTAGGCCTAGATGTAGTTCGTCGCATCACCGATCAACACAACGGTAGCGTAAAAGCCACCAGCAAACCTGGTGAGACTTGTTTTAGTGTGTGTATTCCTATTAATGGGTAGGGTAGGGTGGAAGATAATATCTCGCTAGACCCCCAAACTGGAAAGCTAGATTTGGCAGGCCTCATCTTTTTGAAAAGCACAACACCAAGTGATATTGAAGACTCAGGTGGAAGGCTCGTTCTGGAGAATTTTCAGTATACAACATATAAGTTGTCGCTTCTAGATCATCAACTTGCAGCGAATATCAGGTTTGAAAGTATAAAGATCAAGTCTATTTCAATAGCACTTGGAGAGGTTCATAGCGAGGTAGTTTACACTCCCTTGGAAAGAAACGCTTTACTACCATACTTAACCCGATTAGGAGGTCAACAAGAATATGGCTGGGGCAGGTTAAAACTGTTTCAAGACCTAAAGGCTGGAGGATGTTGGTATATTATCTTGAGTTACAATTAATATTTACTCCTAGAACTAAAAAACGGCCGCACCCAAAAGCACAGCCGTTCATTAAGTATAGCAGATCTTACAACCAATCTACTGTTGCATAGGCACATCTATCAAAAGCACCCGCGTATCGGCACTAGTAGCTTTAAACTGAAAGTCTTTAGCGTGTGAAATACCTATGGCATCGCGCTTACCGAGTAGCTGCCCATCTACTTCTATACTTCCTTCAATTACAAATAGATAGACACCATTACCCTCTTTTCTGATGGCGTAGTGCTCTACCTTGCCTTCCTCGTAATTTCCTAGATGAAACCACACATCTTGGTTTACCCATAGGGCAGTATCATCATCTGGGGCAACAACAGTTTGTAGTTTGTTTTGGCGATCTTCAGCAGCATAGGTCTTTTGATCGTAGCGTGGTTCAATATCACGCTCTTTAGGAAATACCCATAGCTGCAATAGATTAACCAACTGGTCCTTATTGTGATTAAACTCAGAGTGGGTAACGCCTGTTCCCGCACTCATAATCTGCACATCGCCCTGTTTAATAACACTGGTGTGCCCCATACTATCTTTGTGTGCCAAGTCACCTTCAAGCGGTATGGTTACAATTTCCATGTTATCGTGGGGGTGGGTACCAAAACCCATACCACCTTGAACGATGTCGTCGTTTAGCACACGTAGCAGCCCAAAATTCATTCGTTCGGGATTATAATAGTGCGCAAAACTAAAACTGTGGCGAGCCGTTAGCCAACCATGATGAGCATTGCCGCGCGTAGCGGCACTATGTACGACCGTGTTCATAATTACTCCCTTTTTTAGGTCGTTTATAAAATATCTATGTCAATGGATTACCCCATTCTCCTTTGAAAACGAAGTCCTCCAGTGGTTTGCGTTGTTGAGCAGCCACTTCCTTTTGCTGCAGTAGTTCGGGCAAGTCTTCTGGACTTTTCCGATAGCCAATAGCAATTATAGAAACAGGTTCATAGCTCTCAGGAAGCTCAAATAGCTCTGTTGCCATTGCCGCGTCAAAGCCACCCATTTGGTGCATATTCAATCCTTCCTCGGTAGCAATAAAGCTCAAATTACCTATAGCCAAACCCATGTCATGCCAAGCATGTTTGTTCTCCAGCCCAGTAACCGTGCTATCCTTCCGCACTATGGTTACAATAAACATCGGCGCATCCTTAGCCCATATCCTGTTCGTATCGTAAATACAGTCAAGCACCTTGCTTCTAGCCGCTGTAGTAGAATCATCCACCACAATAAACTTCCAAGGCTGATCATTATAACTACTAGCCGCCCAACGTACTGCCTCAAACATGCGTTCCACCTTATCCTGCTCTACTGGTCGTCTATCAAAAGCCCTACCGCTCCAGCGTAACCGAATTCCATCAGGTAGCTCGTGCTTAGTTTCAATAAGTGGTTTAATCATCTCCATAGTTTCCATGTCTATACATACATTGTTGTAAAAGGATTAGTTCCCAAAGTGAAATGCAAAAGGGGAGAGATGGTTCAAAGTTGCTGATGACCAATAAAAAAAGGGCTGCACATTATGCAACCCTTTATCTTTTAAATAAGAAATGAATCTTAAGCCAAGCGGTTGAATAAACCGATGAACTTCATCATTTCGCCTAAGTTGCTGATCTTGATCTTGCCCATCATAACCGCCATTTGCGGGTTACTACGGCCTAGCTCGGTGTCTTCGTAAGTATCGGCATCGGTAGTTAATAGGCATTTAGCCTCACCGTTATGACCTTCTTGTACATCAATTGCGCCGTCTTTTACGGTAATGGTCCACTGACCACCGTTATCGCCTGAAATATCGAAATGGAAAACCGTATCAATACCATCTGCCTTATCGGCTTTGAATCGGCTTGGTAAACTTGCTACTATCTCTTTTGCTGTTTGCGGAGTATCGCTCATGTTATTATTGTTTGATTGTGAATTGTTTTCTGTTTCAGTTTGTTCTTTAGGTTCTGCCCGTTCAACAGTATTTTTCTGTTTTGGTTGACCATCGTAGGCAC
>CAYGTK010000228.1:0-5978 GCA_964352775.1 uncultured Chitinophagaceae bacterium | reverse complement strand
GGGTTACCCTATCCGCTTCCGGTACTATTTGTCGCCACCTATCTTTTGCTGTGGTCTTTAAACCTAGCATACTTAATGAAGCTGATGGAAAAGTTGGGTCTTTATAAAAATCAATACTGGGGAAAACAAAGTCTGGTTTGTTATTCCTTTCAGTTTTTACGCCACGAGAGTAGTTAATATTGTTTTTATCAAAGAGAAATGCTGTGTGATGCTCAAACGCGTGTCCCGCTCTCGATTTACGCCTGTTCTGAACAGAAAGTGAGAATTTTATAAATCGCTCTACCTTATTTTCATCTGAACCAAAGCCCATGTTAAGATGCTCTTCAACTAAATGCCTTTCTAAAGTCTTAAACAACATTTGTTCATGAGTCATAAAACTTACCAATAAGGAATCACAGTCATCGGTGTTTTGTTGATTAGTTAAATAATCATTTCTTGAAAATTCAGAGAAAATATGTGTCTTAGGAAATGTTGGACCAAATGCATCTAAAAGTAATGTTAGCTTA
The DNA here is from genome assembly GCA_964352775.1 of uncultured Chitinophagaceae bacterium. Taxonomy (GTDB): domain Bacteria; phylum Bacteroidota; class Bacteroidia; order Chitinophagales; family CAIOSU01; genus CAYGTK01. The sequence continues at coordinate 5,472 of CAYGTK010000228.1, read as the reverse complement.
TCTTCTTGAGAATCTTCGGTCAAAACTCCAAGTCGCTCTAGAACTAGCTTCCCTGCAAATCCGACTTCAGGTGTATCACTAGAAAATTCTCTAAAAATCATTTTACTTCCTACATCCCGTACATCAAACAACCATTTTATCTGATTATCTGCAGTAGAAGCTTCCGCAGTAATAATTATAACCAATTCCTGATCTTTAGTAAAGCCAACAGTAAGAGTATCATTTTCTTTAGCAGCATCCATTACCCCGTTACTTGGATAATAGAGTCGGAACTCTGTTCTTGTTTTATGGTTTTCTCGAGCATCATACCAAGTAAGGTCACCCTCTGCTTCTATTACATCTCCCTCCTCTTCGCCTAGGTATAAGAATTTACCTGCAAAGTGACGTTTATCATCACCAAACATCTTTCTAAAACCACTTATCCCGTTAAGCTCATGTTGATTTGAACTTTTTTTTTCAACTTCAACCGCACTTAGCTTTTTAGCAGCAATTCCAATAAATACATCATTTAGATTCATAGGTATAAAATTAGTCATTTTTATTTTTAAGACTAGTTGAGCTAATACATCGTATTATGAATATGACACTAACTCCCACGTAAGGGATTGCAGCGGTACCCCACAGCCTTTCGACTGCTCGCGTTGCCTCCCATCAGGACAGGCCAAAGGCGAGGAGCAGATACTGAACTAAATTCAGCATAAACTCCTAGCCCAACCCAAAGGGTTACGCCCATTCAAACTCCAAACCCCCATTTTCACCCATTTATGCTCATTTCCCACTTTTTCGTAAAAATTAAATGTATGGCTAGCAGCTATTTACACATACACATATCCCTTTCTATGGCGCAAACCCTTGTCAGCAGGGGCATTGCCCAAGTTGCCTAAGCCGCCAAAACCCGGCCTGAAAGCCTTGCTATCACTGGGGCCATTTTTGGCAGTGCACCGCAGCGGTACCAAATCATTCCATTTTGGGCGGTTTGTGTCCATTTGTGTACCTGGGGGTAAATTCACTAATTGGCACATTGCCTAATTAGCCCCGCCGCGTTACTAAGTCGCCAAGTTCCAACTATGCCCGAAACCATTATCTTAGCCAGCCAAACACAACACCAATGAAAACCAACCTACTAGGTATAGCCCTTTTCGCGCTATTTACATTTTCGGCTTGCAACCAAACTGCCCAACAAGAGGAAACCCCCAAAGAACCAGTTGCCAAAACACCAGCGGAGGTAGTAGAAACACCATCGCCCATACTAGAACTGCGCGACCTGATGGCGGGCTCGTTCAGTAGCGAAAAGCAGGCAGAGTCGGATACTGATTACTACGCCATTAGCCTATACATGCACCCTATTTGGAAAGGCAAGGGCGCGTATTTATATGTTGAACAATCTCTAAGCAGTATGCAAGATAAACCCTACCGCCAGCGCGTATACGAACTGGAGCAAGGTAACGATAGTATGTTCATCAGCCGTGTATATGCTTTAGATACAGCCGAAAAGTACATCGGTAAATGGCAAGAGCCTGAATTTTTCAATGATCTGGACGAAAGCATTTTAGCCGAGCGCGAAGGTTGCGAGGTATTCTTAGCCAAACTGAGCGCTACGGAATACAAAGGGGCCACCCACCCTACTGCCTGTGGTAGTACCTTACGGGGCGCATCGTATGCGGTAAGTAGGTTAAGCATATTTGCCGACCTCATTGTTAGTTGGTATCAAGGATTTGATAGCACGGGCGCACAAGTATGGGGTGCCGAAAAAGGAGGCTACATATTCGACAGACTAGCCGACCAATAAGCCGCAGACACCAATAGCCCCTGCAGCAGCAGCGTGCCATCTATAGCAAAGGTGTACCAATAGTCGCCCTTATTAGTAGTAGTGCGGTGTAGCAATGCGTAGGTAGCAAAGTAGCTTAGCATATACATTACCAATACGGTAGTAGGTAGCTGAAAAAAGTAGGCGCATACCAACATAGCTAGTACCAGATGAACCAGCAGCACGGCGCGGGCTATTTTAAGCGCTTCATCTACCCCAAAGCGGAGTGGCAAGGTATCTTGACGAATATCGTTTTGGTCGAACTGCATATCGCGAACATCAAAAGGAATGCAGATGGCCGCTACGAACAAGGCACGCTCTAAAAACAGCAACAGCGATGAGGGGGTAAATACACTTACGCCCTGCTGCAATAGCGGAAGGGCAACAGTTACCACTGCCCAAATAACGCCCAATAGAAAAGGCTTTAACAAACCAGCATCGCGTAAGCGAAAAGGGCTGCCGGCTACACGGAATAAAGGAACGGCGTAAGCTAGCGATGCAACTCCCAATACTGCCAGCGCCACTACTACCTTCCAATGCAGGTAAAAGGTGCCGTAGGCCATACAAAGCAAAGCCACAGAAAACAGCACATATACTATGCCCTTATGCGCTTGCATCCAAGCGGCCATTTGCGATACGGGTGGGTCTAGCTTGCGACGTATACCTACTAGGCGATGGCCTATGTACACAGTAAGCGTAGCCCCGAATACGAATACTAAAAAGGGAATACTACCTTCTACCCTACCTACCAGCAGCAAGCTGATATAGGTCATAAAAACTGCACCCAGGCTGATCCAAATATTACTATTGACCAGAAAAGCCAGCGGAGCAGGCAGGTTTTTCACCTTACTTCAAGTATTTGAAATTGGTATCAGGCGTAAGTTTCAGCAAGGTTTCGTATATCAAGTTGATCACGTTAGCCGTGTCTTCAATGTCTACCATCTCTACCGTGGTATGCATGTAGCGTAGTGCTAAAGATATAAGTGCTGAAGGTACACCACCATTGCTGTAAGCAAATGCATCGGTATCAGTACCGGTAACACGTGATGCAGCATCGCGCTGGTAAGGTATTTTCTTCTTGTTAGCTGTATCTTCTATTATACCTAAAAGGATATTGTGAACCGCTGGGCCTACTGTTAACACAGGACCTTTACCGCTACTGAAATCTCCTTCTACTACTTTGTTTATCATCGGTGTACCCGTATCATGACATACATCAGTAACTATAGCTACGTTAGGTTTAATGGTTTGCGTTATCATTTCCGCACCACGTAGTCCTACTTCCTCTTGCACTGCATTTACAATGTACAAGCCAAAAGGTAATTTCTTCTTGTTCTCTTTTAGTAAACGAGCTACTTGGGCTATCATGAAACCGCCAATACGGTTATCCAATGCACGGCCTACATAGTAGCGATCGTTCAACTTCATAAAAGGATCTTGATAGGTTATTACGCAACCTACTTCAATGCCCATTTCTAATACCTCTTTCTTGCTGCGTGCACCACAGTCTAAACAGATATTCTCCATTTTTGGTGGTTGCTCATCTTTACCACCTTTGCGGGTGTGAATTGCAGGCCATCCGAATACAGCCTCCACAAAACCCTTCTTGGTATGAATGTTAACTCGCTTACTTGGCGCTATTTGATGATCGGAACCACCATTACGTTTTACATAAATGAATCCATCATCGTTGATGTAAGAAACAAACCAGCTTATCTCATCAGCGTGAGCTTCTATCACTACTCTGAATTCGGCCTCTGGATTTATCACCCCGTATACTGAACCGTAATTGTCTACATGGTACTCGTCAATGTAGGGTTTAATGTAGTCTAACCACAATTTTTGACCTTCTACCTCAAAACCCGTCGGCGAAGCATTATTCAAATATTTCTCTAAAAATACTTCTGCTTCCTTAGTTATCGTACCACGTTTAGCCATTACTTGTTGATATATTAAAAATTACAGTTAAGAGGGTGAATTCGATCGTAAAATTAAGGAATTATTAAACCTGCTCCCAATGGAATTTTAATAGTCCACAATGCATGAACAATTTGCCTCTTATCCACCTTAAAAATTCCTTAACATTGCCTGAAACGAAAGATAGAAAATGCTATACGACTCTAAAATTGCCGAAGAAGTTGCGGGCTACTTGCTGGAAGTAGAAGCGATAAAGTTAAGTCCTGATGCCCCATTTACTTGGTCATCGGGGTGGAAGTCGCCCATTTATTGTGACAACCGTGTGAGCCTTTCTGACCCGGCCATACGTACTGCCATTAAGGAGTACTTAAGCCGAATGATAAAAGAGAAATTTCCCGATGTGGAATTGATAGCTGGTGTGGCTACAGCAGGCATAGCACAAGGCGCATTAGTGGCCGAGCACTTGAACTTACCCTTTGCCTACGTTCGTCCTAAGCCAAAGGCACACGGTATGGGCAAGCAAATAGAAGGAAGAATACTACCTGGCCAAAAAGTGGTAATGGTAGAAGACTTGATAAGTACAGGCGGAAGCTCGCTACAAGCCACTACCCCACTGCTAGATAATGGTTGCGAGGTATTGGGCATAGCTGCCATTTTCAACTATGGATTTCCGTTGGCCGATGAGAATTTTAAAACGTCGGGCATTCCCTTCTACACCTTATCCAGTTACGAGGCTATGCTTCCGCTGGCTGTAAGTAAGGGGCTAATAGCTGAAGAGCAACTTGCCGCCTTAGCTACTTGGCGAAGTGGGCCTGATGTATGGGGTAAATAGCTTAATAATTGCGCTGCTGCTTTTTAAAGCATAATTTCAGGTATGCCTATGAATTTCATTAAGAATGCTATCAGTTGGGGTGTATTTCCCGACACACCTCGTAATCTAGCCACCAAAATAAGGTTGAACAATCAAACCTCCTTTGTTTTGGCTGTTTTTAATGTGGCATTTGCCATACTCTTTTCCCTATTTGAATTTTACCAGATCGGTTTTTTTGCTTCTGGCATAGCTATCCTCTTTTTGGGTATACCATACCTTAACAACTATAAGTATTACAATACTACCCGAATGGGTTTCCTCTTTCTACTCAATTTGGCGGCATTCATGTTCGTAGGGGCGGTAGGTAAGCAATCGGGCACGCAGTATTTGTTCTTCCCCATTTTAGCCACCCCTTTTGTAGTGTTAATGCCTGAAGAAACGCTGAAGAAATTGGTGGGAATACTAATGCCACTAACCTTATTCGTTATTATTCAATTCAGTGGGTTTACCCCAGTATGGGAGCTGGATGCTGCATCGGGCATGCGCAATACCATAAGCATTACCGTTACTATATCTGCTTTTCTTATCCTTCTTTTTGCATTGTATAGTTTCCACCAAGAAATGGAACAAACGGAATCGCTTCTACTAGAGCGAAACCGCAATTACCAGCAGATAAATACCCAGTTACTTTCCAGTAAAAAGAGTACGGAGATACAAGAAAGCCGCTACCGATCGCTACTGGAAAATGCGTTTGAAGGTATCTTAATGTTTGATGAAGAAGGTATTATAACCTACGTTAGCCCTACGGTAGAAAGAATTACAGGATATGTACCCTCTGAAGTTATTGGTACGCTAGGCATGGATTTCTATCTGCCAGATGACCGAGAGAAAGCGCAGAAAGAATACTATGAACTGATAACCGAACCTGGTGCTATAC
>CAYGTK010000227.1:0-5991 GCA_964352775.1 uncultured Chitinophagaceae bacterium | reverse complement strand
CTAAACAAACTCATGATTTGATAACAAAAACAGCTATACTGGTAGTGTATTGACATCTAGAAAAGCAAGACCTGTAAAGGCTTTAAGCCGATACTACCTGTACAATAAGTTTGAAACTAATAATTCCTCTAAGCCGTAGCGGGCCAAATGGGGGGTACTGAAAACATCAGTATAATTCTGGGGGGAAAGGTCATTTCTTTCATAGCAGATCTTTTTTAATAAATCATCTAATAATCTTTCAGTTGGGCAACAACTATTACCAAAAGACCTGATTATATTTTATAATACCAAATTATAGAAGGATTATTTACAATTAATTAACATAATTATTTAAAGTGTAAGTTTTACACTCTGGACTTAGGTAAAATGCAAGCCCTGAGGTAAAACATTGACAGTTAACTAATTAGTCTTTTTTATAATCAATAAGAGTCTTTACAATGGAAGAGTGAAGGCGAACATATATTTTTTATACTACATCATCAATAAGCAGTAAAAAAAAGTGCTCAAGAAGCTAATAATAGAAAAAGGCTATCCATTTTATTAGTACGTAGCTATACATACATTGCCTATATTAAATCCATACCCTCTATATTATCACCATGTTTAGCTACGAAAACAGAATCACTACATCTAGAAAACGGACTGCATCGCAGCAACAGCAAAAAAAGGGCAGTTTCACTAAAAACAACTCTTTTTTACTTACTAACCAGCACTCGCTTAACCGCTACCCCATCGTTACCCTGTAACCGAAGCAGATAGAGGCCAACGGCTAGTTCGCCTAGTAATAGCGTGGTGCTTGTTTCCGTTAACATACCACGTAAGTGTAGTTTGCCATTCAGGTCAAGCAATTGGTAACTCAAGTTGTTTTGTACTTGGCTTTCTACCGTTAGCAGGTTGCTGGTTGGGTTGGGATAAATACTTACCAATTCGCTCAACATTGCCTCGCGCACGGCCACCCCACAAGTATCATTGTATCTTATGGTAACTAGTGGCAATTCAACATTACTTAAATAATTTACTGGTCCGTTAGGGTAATAGAGCGCATTGAGCGTATCGGGGTTAGTGCCTAAGGTAAGCGTATAACTAAAGGTAGCAGTATACTCTCCTTCATCGTCTACTGATGGTGTTTCTATGTATAAGCTATCAGCAGTAGTTGGGGTAAAGGGGCTGCCATCTTTCTGCCAATCGAGCGTGCTGCCTGCGGCGGTACTCACCTTTAAGGTATATTCCTCGGCAGCGCAAACGTAGCGCATGCCCGATTTATTGGCGCCAGGGTAAACGAAACGACCATCTACTGTGCGGTGGTCGCTTATTTCAAACACATTCCACATGGCGCTATCAATACTGGCAAAGGTCACCACATTGTTCTCGGCCGCTATGGTATAAGGTAGTCGCTGTGCGGAAATACGTAATCAATTATCTTTCCCAAGGCTCCGGAGAACGTAGAATTGTAGAAACCCGTTTGTGTAGGCAGAATTGGCTTCAGCGAATCTATTAACGATGAAAAAAAGCCACCCCTATCATCATAGGGCCGGGCATTGTAATCACCAGCCATCAACACGGCCTCATTGGCTGGTATGTTCAGTGCGGCAATTAGGTCTGCCATTTCGCCTTGCTGCGCGTATTTAATAAACGAATTGGCACCAGCGCCACCAGCTTGCATGTGCGTACCAAAAATGTGATACTTAGTACCCAGCTTATTTACCCGAGCATATTTTACGCCTTTGGCAGATAGGCAATCGGCAGAACCTGGAACGCACTGGCTAAATTGGATCTGATCAGTTAACTCAATGGGCCACCTGCTAAAAATAATGACCCCACCATTTCCGGGAACGGTTATCTCTGGTAGGTCAGGAGAATTAAGAATACCTGAATTATGATAGAAACCTGCAGCCTCCATAGCAGGTATAACATAGTCGGGTATAGCATTAAGATCGAAGGCCTCTTGCAGTACCACTACATCTTGATAAGGCGAAAAAAGTGATGCAGCAGCATATATGCGTTGCTCGTAGTTTATCTCAATAAGGGGAAGGAATTTAATATTGTACGATACGCAATTCATCACCGCAGCATTGCTGAAGTCAGCCGCATCTATATCGTATATATAAGGCCGGTGTAGTGCAAATAGAATATCCCCATCAGGGTTAGGGCCGTTGGCCAGTGGCTTGTATTTCAATATCACATCTTCACCACCTAACTGGAATGTACGCTCGCGAAAAGCAGCTGCCACATACCAAGGATCATCAAAACCTGGCCCAGCGGCAGAGTAATACAATTGGCTATCTATCACCTGCACTTGCAAGCGAATAACCTCAGCACCTAAGGCCACTTGTACCTCAAAGGCCACGGTATCGCCCGCCAGCGCAAGGGTGTCGCGCCTAAAGCGTAGTACCTCTCGTTTTAATTCCCAACTGCGCACCGTATCGTTCGGCACTAGCCAATCGGCACTAGCCAATTGTGCCGAGCCATTCTGCAGGGCAGTTACAAAAAAGTTCTCGTAGGTATTGTTCTGTAACTGAATACCACTTTGGGCCGAGCAAAATAAACAGCCAAAGCAAAGCGAAAGGAGGAGTATATTTTTCATTTCCCCTAAAGTTAAGGAAATGTTAAGGGATAATTAGATACATAGCCACCATAGTAGAGCCACCAGCAGGTATAATATCTACCCCATCTTGAACAACACCTGCCGTTAGTAAATTGAAAACTATGTTTTATCTTAACTGGCACCAACAGTTTTTAATCCAATTCATTCTAATAGTTAAAATAAAAACACTATTAGAACTCAAAACCTCAACCCATTATGCCCATAGCAGATCAACAACAGAAATTACAAGAGTATCAAGACGTATTTAATGCCGAGCAACAAGCCGAACGAATAGGATCATCGCAAGATGCCACCAACAACTTTTACGACCTGATAACCGAGTTCTACGAACGAGGCTGGGGTACTTCCTTCCACTTTGCCGCCCGCCATAAGGGGGAATCGTTTGAAGAGAGCATACTCCGCCACGAGCATTACCTATCTGACAAACTAGGACTTACTGCTGATGATAAGGTCTTAGATGCTGGCTGTGGTGTAATGGGCCCTGCGCGAAACATAGCCACCTATTCGGGTGCTCATGTAACGGGTATTAGCATTAACCAGCACCAGATAAACCGCTGTAACGAGCTGAATAGCGAAACCGATATTCCACATTTACTTACAGCCGTACAGGGCGATTTTATGGACCTGCCCTTTCCTGACGAGCATTTTACCAAGGCCTATGCCATAGAGGCGCTATGCCACTCGCCGAGCATGTTGGGCGTGTATCAGCAGATCTACAAAAAACTGAAGCCGGGCGGAAAAGCCTGCTTTTATCAATGGGTGATGACCGACAAATACGACCCCACCAATGCCGCCCACAAAAAAGCCAAAGAGATGATAGAATACGGCAACGGCATTACCAACATGAACACCCGCGCCGAAGTAGACCAAGCACTGAAGAATTCGGGCTTTGAGGTGCTGGAAACGGAAGACCTGGCCGCTTCGGAAACCCACCCCAACGATGTACCTTGGTACGCTACACTGCAAGCAGGTTGGTCGCTAAAGCAAATACGGCATACTGCCGCCAGCCGAACGGCAATGAGCTACCTACTGCGCACCCTTGAGCGACTATCGTTCGTTAAAAAGGGAGTATCAGAAACGCAGCGGATATTGCTAGTGGCCGCCGATGGCTTGGTAGCCGGCGGAAAGGAAGATATATTTACCCCCATGTACATGGTAACGGTGCAGAAGCCTGTGGAGTAAGCACATGTAGTTCTATCCTTTTTTCTTTCGCATGTCGATGGGTGATAAATTCACATGCAATTGAATTTAGTTGATGTGAATTGGTAATTTAGAGGGGTGAGTGCAGGAATAGTCTATCAGTACCCTCCCCTAGGAGATGCCTATCGTTTTGAAGTCTTTATTAAAGACTTGTTTAACACCTATTATAATACTCGTTCATTCCAAACCTATAAGAAGCAGGGCGCAAGCCAGCATGGTATTGATGTATATTCCGTTGAGAAGAAGGTATATGTACAATGCAAGAAGAAGGATATAGGTCGCGCTGAAAAAATTGTGAGAACGGAACTGGAGAACAACTTTACGGAGAGTCTAAAACTACTGAAGGATCTCCCATTCATTGATAAGGAGTTCACCTTTATACTAGCTACAACGGATAAGCGGCATGACTTCCAAAACTATGCTGCAGATTTAGCGAAGAGGCATGAAAAGCCAGATGCTAAACCTCAGTTGAAAACCATCCTGTATTACGGATGGGAAGATATTGAAGAGATATTAAACAACCACCCAGAACTTAGGGAAACCTACTACCCCACAAACAAAGGCCCAAAATTTGACCAGAAAGACCTCAACCAAATACCCCAAGTAGGTTCTGAAAAGATAGTTGGTAGAGAAGAAGACCTAATAGAACTGACCAAGCTATTTGAAACCAAAAAGCAGGTAGTGCTGATGAATGGCCTTGGCGGCATTGGCAAAACTACCTTGGCTAAATATTTTGTAGCAGAAAAACGAGACGATCACCAATACCTAGCTTGGATAAACGTGAGTGATGACCTGCCCACCGCTTTGTTAAGCGACCCCTTACTGCTGAAAAACGTAGGACTTGGGCAAATGAGCGAAGAAGAACGCAAGGCCATAGTACCAGTATTTGTACAACAAATAAAGCAATTTGAGGGCGACAAATTACTTGTGATAGATAATGCGCAAGAAAAGCTAGAGGAACACAGCGATGCTTTATTAAGCCTTCAAAACGAGGGCTGGAAGGTTCTGATCACTTCGCGCAAGCAATTAACAGCCTTGGATAGCCAACCCTATCAATTGGAGATATTAAGCCTAGAAAAAGCCCGTGCGCTATTTCGCACACATTATAACCGTGAAACTGTTGTTGATGTGGAACTAGACGAAGTGTTAAGCGCTATAGGCAGACACACTATGACTATTAAGTTATTGGCAAAAACCTTCCAAACTGGTGGCCGCAGCTTTGCCGAAATGCAAGCTTTGTTGAGATCGAAAGGATTTAATTTAAGTGGTGTAACCGTGAGGGATGCCAACTACAAAATTTGGGACCCTGAAAAGCAGGAATGGACGATAACAAATCAAGGGAATATTGACCAATGGGTGAAAATATTGTTCAACCTAGATGATCTAACGGATGATGAGCTTCAAATACTCATGTACTTTTCAGTACTCCCACCAGAACCAAGCCCCTACCCATATTTCATAGAATACTTAGCCTTTCTATTTGCAAAAAAGGAGGAAGAGCAGGATGACTTAGTTAATGTGCTTAATGGTTTAGTACAGAAGGGCTGGCTAGATAAATTGGAAGAGGAGGAAATACATTATCGCTGCCATGCTGTAGTACAACATGCGGTTAGGGAAAAGACAGCACCTAATTGGGAAAATTGTGAAGCAGTTGCTGAAGCTGTTTATGAGCTTATTCACTTCGACCAAACCAAGCATAACCCTGTAGAAAAGTTTCCTTTTATTGGTTTAGGGGAATTTCTAGTAGAAAGTTTAAGTGGTTTTGCAGAGAACAAATTGCGCATAATAACCGTCGTTGCACAGCTTAAAAGTGAGCTTGGGAACTATAAAGATGCGGCAATACTTTTTGGAGACATTTTAGCTTTAACGGAGGAATTTTTACCTAATAGTACTTGGTTAGCAACTACAGAGTCTAACCTAGCCAATGTGTATGGTGATCTCGGGGAATATGAAAAGGCGCGTGAACTCTTGGAAAAGGCCCTTGCTGCGGCTATAGCTCATTTTGGGGAGCAGCACCCCAACGTGGCGACAAGTCAATCGAACCTAGCCAACGTGTATGGCAATCTCGGAGAATACGAAAAGGCGCGTGACCTCTTGGAAAAGGCCCTTGCTGCAGATATAGCTCATTTTGGGGAGCAGCACCCCACCGTGGCGACAAGTCAATCGAACCTAGCCATCGTTTATAG
>CAYGTK010000226.1:0-6077 GCA_964352775.1 uncultured Chitinophagaceae bacterium | reverse complement strand
ATTATTGACCGCTGCACTTATTGAGGCTAGAAGTTGCGAGCGTTTCCGCGTTTTGAGCTTAAACTTGGAAGACGAAGAAATGAGGCAGTTCTACCATCAGTTCATGGTAGCCGAGGCTGGTCATTACCGGTTGTTCATAGACCTAGCTTATACCTATTTCGATGAAGAACAGGTGAAAACTCGCTGGCAAGAATTCCTCGACTTTGAGGCAGAAATGATAGGCGCATTAGAACTCCGAGGTGACCGCGTACACTAGCCTTAGCTTAGCCCGCTATGTTTTATCTTAGTGGGATGAGATTATTCCTTAGTATTACTATTCTATTGGCATTCCTTTCTACTGCTTTTTCGCAGTTAATACTAGAAGGAGATACTAGTGCATTTACCATCAGCTACAATGGTCAGCTTATTGCTGAAAAGGGGGCGAAACACGCACTAGTTAGTGCTCACCAAATAGAGAATAAGATCAGTTTCAATCTTGGGTCTTTCAAATTCAAAGGGAAGACCTTAGCCAAGTGCAAAGTAGAACGTATTCAAGCTATTCAACGGGAGCAACAGCTTGTAAGCATACTTGGAAGACTAACGGGAAAAGATTGTAATTGCAGCTATGTACTCAACTTTAAAGAATCTGCAGAAGGCCAACTGGATTGGGACCTACGATTAACCGACCCCAAAATGAACCGCCTGACCCTGCACTTTGCTAGTAAGGAAGAGGAACAATTCTTCGGTTTTGGTGAGCAATTCACTTTTGTAAATATGAAGGGGAAAGAAGTACCCATTTTTACGGAAGAGCAAGGGGTTGGTCGCGGGGATGCACCAGTTAGTTTCTTTACCAATTTCGCCAATGCAGATGGAGATAAGTTCACCAGCTATGCGCCTATCCCGTTTACCTTGACCAGCGATAACAAAGCTTACTTTGTAGAGAATACCGAACATATAGTCTTCGACCTAAAGGATAAAGAGAAGGCTTCTATAGAAGTATGGTCGAGCAATGCCAGTGGCAAATTTTGGCTATCGGATGACCCTAAAGAGATCTTGGAGAAATACACCTACCATACTGGGCGAATGCCCCAATTACCCGACTGGGCTTATGGCACTTGGCTAGGCCTACAAGGAGGTGATAAAAAAGTAACCGAAATTGTAGACGGAGCATTAGCAGCAGGCAACCCCGTTTCAGCCGTGTGGATACAAGATTGGGTAGGTAAGCGCCCTACCCGGATCGGTAGCCGCCTTTGGTGGGATTGGCGGCCTGACCCAAAAAGTTATCCTGACCTAAAAGGCTTCATCAAGAAGATGAATGCCAAAGACATTAAAGTACTAGGGTACATCAATTCCTTTTTAGCGGAAGAAGCAGAACTGGCAAAAGAAGCTATTACCAAGAATTACTTGGTGATGCACCAAGATGGTAGTCCCTATTTGATGAAGGTAGGCGGCTTTAATGCTTATTTGGTAGACTTAAGTAACCCTGCTGCCCGTAAGTGGATGAAGAGTATTATTAAGCGGCGAATGATAGGTGCTGGCTTCAGCGGATGGATGGCTGACTTTGCGGAATGGCTACCTCACGATGCCAAAATTCATTCAGGAGAAGATCCATTGACATGGCATAACCGCTATCCCGTAGAATGGGCAAAACTTAACCGCGAGGCCATTCGCGAAGCAGGTAAAGAAGGCAAGATCATCTTTTTCAATCGTTCGGGTTTTAGCTATTCCAATCAGCATTCCACTCTATTTTGGGCGGGCGACCAAATACCAAGTTGGCAGAAGAATGACGGTATGCCCTCGGCATTAGCCGCTATGGTAAGTAGTGGTATGAGCGGTATCACCTTGAACCACACAGATATTGGTGGATACACTTCGGTAAAGAAATTCCCTGTGTACTACCTTCGCACCCGCGACCTATTTTATCGTTGGACAGAATGGGCGGTATTCACTCCCGTTTTCCGCACTCACGAGGGATTAACCCCTGAGGCTAACATACAACCTTATTCCGACTCTGCTTCACAAGCTTTCTTTGCTCGCATGGCTAATTTGCATTTAGCGCTTAAACCCTACTTTAAAATTCTAGGAAAAGAAGCGAGCACAACAGGAGCTCCTTTACTGCGTCACCCTTTCTTAGAATTCCCGAAAGATGAGAACACTTACGACCTCCGATATCAATTTTTATTGGGCGAGGACTTAATGGTTATTCCCGTAATAAAACGCAAGAGTAAAAAGGCAAAAGGCTACTTACCAGCGGGAAAATGGGAAAATGTATGGACTGGCGAGGTGTATTCTGGTGAAAAAAACTATACGTTCGTTAGCCCATATGGTCAGCCTGCTGTTTTTCTGCGTAAAGGCGGTACCTACTACGATATGCTACGTACTATCTTCCTTAATTTTGTAACTGAGAATACCCCTTAACATGTTTCGTATTATCTTATTATCGTTTTCTATTTTCCTTTGTTTGGGCAGCCAAATGGAGCTAAACGCACAAGTTCGCCAAGACAAAGTTTTGACCGATCTAGGCATAGATCTGCAACGTATGAATTTGGCGGGGCTCTCTTTTCGGGTTCAAATTGGTGCTTATAATCGTCCTGTAAAACCTGATGCTGAAACTTACTTCAGCCTACCAAAAGTAGAAGCCTACACCTTAGAAGATGGTATGATACGCTATGTGATGCCATACAATTATGGTGATATTGAAACTGCTGATCTTCAACGTAAGGAGATGGTAAAAAAGGGTTTCAAAGATGCTTTTATAGTACCCTTCTATCAAAACGAACGCATTGGCTATCACGAGGCTGTTAAACTATTGAAAGAACTACAAGCCCAAGAATAAATACAACTCATCCCAACCAACCATGACCATTATCCATTCTTCTCCCTTCCTCCGTTCTCTATTTGCTCTATTACTTTTAAGTTTCACGATAACAGCTTCTGCAGAACCAGGTAAGATAGATAGCGTGGCAAAAATGAGTAGCCTAGGAGTATATCAGGGTTACAGCTACCCTAGCTACAAGGGTTTTAAGCATGAATCATTCTACGTTCCTATGCGTGATTCCATTAGGCTAGCAGTAGATGTATTTATGCCCAAGAAGAGAGCAAAAGGGGAGAAAGTACCAACGGTAATGTACTTAACTCGCTATGTGCGTTCCCTTAAGGCAAAATTCCCTTTTAACCTATTGAAAGACCCTGTACTTGGGCAAATAAGCGAAGAAGAGATCAAGTTCCTTACCAGTTATGGTTATGCCTGTGTAATTATCGATGCAAGAGGTTCAGGTGCGTCAGAAGGAGCGAGAGAAATGGAGTTCAGCCCTGATGAAGTTAAAGATGCTGCGGAAGTAATTGATTGGGTTATCGCTCAAGAATGGTCGGATGGTCAAGTAGCAACTACTGGTGTATCGTATGTAGGCACTACTGCTGAATTGATACTAGCTAACAAACACCCTGCAGTTAAGGCATGCATTCCTCGGTCGAATATTTTCGACTTGTACGCTCACATTATGTTCCCAGGTGGAATGCGCCAAGGGCCATTCATTAAAGTGTGGGGCTATACTACCAATCAGCTAGACCTTAACGAATTTGGTTTTGTTGGGAAGAAAGGAAAACTAGTAAGAGGTATTAACCCAGTTGATGGCGATAAAAAGAAGACCATTTACAAACAAGTGATGCTCAATCACTTGGATAATTTTGATGTGTATGATGGGCTTCTGAAAGCAAATTATCGCGACGATACGCATCCCGACCTCAACAACCAAGTACCAGATGACTTCAGCATACATAACTATGTAAAAGAGGTAAGCGAGTCGGGCACACCCTTCTATCGTATCGGTGGCTGGTACGATGGTTCCCTTCAAAAGTCGGTTATAGATGGTTATCTGAATATCCCAAATACGGAACGGGTACTGCTTGGTCCGTGGGATCATGGTCCGAAAGATAATGCTAGCCCCTGGGCAGCAACTAAGGACAGGAACTTCTCCATCTTGAACGAGATACTCCGATTTTTAGACTATCACCTAAAAGGTATTGAAAACGGAATTAACGAAGAAGAGCCATTCCATTATTACACTGTAGGTGAAGGTGCTTGGAAAACGACAAATAAATGGCCCCTACCTGAGAAGACGAACACAACACTATATCTGAATACCGACCAAGTATTAGATGATAGCAGAAACACGACAGGAAAACTAGAATACAAGATAGACTATAGTGCTACTACAGGCCCTTCAGCAGGTTGGAATAGTGTAACACCATTATATAAAACTGGGCGAACTAATTATCCTAACAGGGTAGAGGAGACCAAAAAGCTGCTCAATTTCACTACCCCCGCCTTTGAGCAAGATGTAGTGATGACGGGACATCCATTAGCAGACATCTACATGAGTGCTGACGCGGGAGATGCAGGACTTTTTGTTTATTTGGAAGATGTGGGACCAAATGATACCGTACGTTTCGTAACACAAGGTATGCTAAGAGCTACACATCGTAAGATAGATGAGACACCACTATATACCACTACTACCCCAGCTCGTAGCTTTGAGCGGGAAGATGCATTAGGTATGGACGAAGGGGAAGTAGTGCGTATGTATTTCGATTTGCTACCAATATCATATCAGTTCAAGAAAGGGCACAAATTACGTATCAGTATTGGTGGTAATGATGATGGTCACTTTGATAGAATAGAGGATAGCCCGAGTCAATTGACCATTCATATGACAGAGAAATACCCAAGTCAGGTTATCATTCCTTTTGTGAAACCAGCTCCTTCTAATTGATAGAATAGGCTTATTCCATCATTACTTTGCGGGTCATTACGTCTTTTCCGCTTCGTAATTGCACTACGTACATGCCCCGTTCCAAATTATTTAAAGTGATGTCCATCTCTCCATTTTGTACTGTATTGGTGTATACTTTTTGACCTAATGGGTTAAAAACCACCAATTGCATGTTAGTAGCTCCCTTAAGCACAATGTGCTTCCCATAGCTATACACCTTCACTTGACTAAAGGCTGTAACACCTATTGCAGAAGGGTTCTGCTGACTCACCTTTACTTTCGGAGCGGCAGATAATGCCTGCCCGATAAGCAATGCGGTAGCGAAAAAAATGAGTGTAAACGTTCGTTTCATAATATCATTTCCTACAGAGCAACAAAAATCATACCGCGATCATTCATTTTAAGAAATTTTAACAATTAAAATACTAACGGTGAAATTGGGGGCGTTACATATATACCTCCCACTTACACATTCTTTCATCACCAAAACCGTAATGTTATGAAACAACTAACAGTACTTGCACTAGCTGTATGCCTTATGCTGCCTGCAGTTGCACAAAACAAGCTAAGTAAGAAGCAAAATGCTTGCTTCGGATTCTTAAATGGAAAAAGCTCAAAAGGAAGTGGCGAGAAGATCAAATTCTTATCGGAAATATACCTGATGCCTACATCAGGGTTTGGCGACGAATTTCCTACTGGACACTTTATAATGGGCGAAGGCTTGGGCCTAGGTATCGAATTCCCCAAACGATTTGCCTTGACCATGCACTTACAACATGGCCTTATCCGCTATAACCAATTGAATCAGCCCGTGCCTGTTTTGGTAGGTGAAGACGTGGCAGCAACAACAGCCAACCTGCAAGTTAGGGGGCATGCCTTAGAAGCTGGGTTCCGTTTTCGTTACTTCAGCAGACCATTATTCAATGCGGGCATAAGTTTGTACCCGCAGGTAGGCTTGATTTTCTCGGCCCAAAATGCACAAAGTACCTTTACAGATAGCGAAGGCAACACCGTATTAGTTAGTCCTGAAAGTAGAGGCTGGAATGGAGCGCATTTGTTCGCAGAATTAGGTTTCGGGGTAGAAAAACGCTTTAAGCATTGGTTAGGAGTGTTCGGAGAATTGAACGGAAGAGCCAAATTAGACAACACAGAATTCAGAGAGATGTACAGCCGTGGAATATCACTTCACGCCGGATTACGCTTCAGATTATAAGCCAAAGTGTTATTCTGAAACAAATAATACCTGAAATTTTATCATCAAGTATTTAAACTGAACGCACGTGAATACATGATTTTTGGTTGTCAATTATAATAAAACTCAAAAAA
>CAYGTK010000225.1:0-6096 GCA_964352775.1 uncultured Chitinophagaceae bacterium | reverse complement strand
GGTAGAGCTAGGCCCCATATCGCGGTGAGTTAACTTAAACCACGCTTTTGCAAAGGCTTCGTTAAACTCCTCGGGGTTTTCTAAAAATTGTCTAGAGATTTTCTCATAGGCTGGGTCAAAACGTAAAGAGAGGTCGGTAGTCAACATCGTTGGTTTATGGAACTTCTCCTTATCAAAAGCATCTGGGAAAATAGCATCGGCATCTTTAGCTACCCATTGATGTGCGCCAGCAGGGCTTTTGGTCAATTCCCATTCAAAATTGAAGAGCATATTGAAGTAACCATGACTCCATTGTGTTGGTGTAGCTGTCCAAATAACCTCTAAGCCAGAAGTGATGGCATCGGCGCCTTTTCCTGTTCCAAAGCTACTCTCCCAGCCGAAACCTTGGGCTTCAATAGGTGAGGCCTCTGGGTCAGTTCCTACTAAAGAAGCATCGCCTGCACCGTGTGTTTTACCTAGTGTGTGTCCACCTGCAATTAGCGCTACCGTTTCGTAGTCGTTCATTCCCATTCTACCGAAAGTCTCGCGAATGTCTTTAGCTGCTAACACAGGATCAGGATTACCATTAGGTCCTTCGGGGTTTACATAAATAAGTCCCATCTGAACAGCCGCAAGTGGCGTTTCCAACTCACGATCACCTTTGTAGCGCTCATCTTCTAACATACCCTTTTCTGGTCCCCAGTAAACGGTACTTTGTGGCTCCCACACATCAGCTCTACCAGCTGCATAGCCTAGGGTTTTAAAGCCCATGTCTTCTAGCGCAACGTTTCCTGCTAATATCATTAAGTCGGCCCACGAAATGCTTTTGCCATACTTCTTTTTAACTGGCCATAGTAGGCGGCGTGCTTTATCAAGGTTTCCGTTATCAGGCCAGCTGTTTTGCGGGGCAAAACGCTGCTGTCCTGCACGTGTACCACCTCGGCCATCGCCTGTTCTATAAGTTCCTGCACTGTGCCAAGCCATACGAATGAACAAGCCACCGTAGTGACCCCAATCGGCTGGCCACCAATCTTCAGAATCGGTAAGCGTTTTACGAATATCTTCTTTTAGGGCTGGATAGTCTAAACTGTTAAATGCAGTTTCATAATCAAAATCTTCCCCCATTGGGTCGGTTAATTCTGAATGTTGACGCAGCGGTGTTAGGTCTAACCTGTTCGGCCACCATTGGTCTAGAGTTTTAGCTTCGTGCCCAGCTACTTTGCCGAAGCCGAAGGGGCACTCTCCTTTTTTCTCTGTGTTTTGTTCGCTCATGGTAGTTTCTTGATTACAGGCTATTAGTGAAAAGGTCACCAATAGCGCAGTGAATAGCTTTTTCATTAAGGGGATATTTATGTGTTAGCAGAATTTATTGTTGGTAAAAGTAGCGCTTGACACCGATATACAAAATCGATATTATTTATGACTATATAGACAGCTACTATAAGCATAGAATGCAACGGGCAAAACTTTAACAGCTGCCTATACAGTAAGATAATGGATCTGGATAAGAAATTACTGCTTTTGCCATGAAGTAATACACAGACTAATAGCAAGGCCTTCTTTGCAGCGGGGGCAAATAGTAATATCTTCGGAAAACATCCTACAATTCATACTATGAGGTTATCTTATTCGGCCGTGCTATTACTGGCCATCATGCTCTTTTCTATTCCTGCTTTTAGTCAAGATAATTGCTCTTCGGCATCGGTAACTAGCTTTGGCCCAAGCAACTTAGATAAAGGTTTATTCTTCACCGACACTATTGACCTAACTACTGCTACTATTGAGGTTGGGGAGTTTTTTCACCCCTTTTTGATCGCCGTAGGAAATGTGCAAAAAAGTATTTGGTATCGTTTTACCTTACCTACAGCTCGTGGGGTGAACATTCAATTACAGCAGCCTGGCACTACCATAGCACCCGGCGATGCAGGATTTACCACTTACTTTACAAATTCTTGTTTGCCAGGGGCTACTGAGATAGCGGCAGCCAAACTTACCCCGATCAATAACTTTGGAAGTTCTTTCAACCCTTGTTTAGATCCTGGTACTTATTACGTGCAGGTAAGTGCTAAGTCTGTTGCCAATGGCCCCGTTTTTTTAGCGATAACGGTAGATGCTACCTCTGCGCTGGATGATTTTGACATGACCACCGAGGCTTACAATTTCGGTACTGCATCAAATACATCGGTAATAGCCTATGATGTGGGTTGCCAATCTATTGATGAAACCGTTGAGTTCTGCCCAAGTGTATTTGGTGCTAGTAGTAGCAGTTACACGCAAAGTACCTGGCATGTTTTCACTACCGATGGTTATTCTGATCTGTTAAGCATTCGTTTACGTGGAGTATCCAGCGCTATTGGAGCTGCTGATTCTATTGGCTATCGATTATACCAAGGCAATGCTCTTACTACAGCTACAGGGGTGCTTACACCATATACCTCGTGCGAATTACTATTACCCTTTGCCGGTAATGCAAACGACAGACGGAAAGACTACTCTTGCGAACTCCCTCCAAATACTACCTATAGCATTCAATTACTGTATAAAGATGACTTTGAGCGTGGGGTGGAAATGGCTTTGACCGAACGAGGTGCAGCTTTAACGAACATCCCTAAACCAGAACGCCCATTTGCTAATACGAATAATGATCTAGGTGCCCTATCAGCACCTATACAAGTTTTTACTGAGTACTTTGGTTGTAATTCCTTCTTATCTGATGCTGCTAATAGTTGTGGAACGGTAAATCCATTAGCGGGTGTAAATATAGGCGGGCAAGTTCACTTGCTTAATGCCTGGTACACCTTTACTTTGGATGATGATGCCGATGTGGAATTTCATAGTGTATCGGATAACGGACCTGTTTATACTCGTTTATTTTCTGGTGACATAACAACTACCTGTAGCGATATTAATGCCACTACTGACCTTGTTGCTACTTTCAACGATACGGTCAAGTATTTCTGTTTTCCTGCTGGCGATCATAGCATGCAATTACTAGGCTTAGAAGAAGACCTTGGGGCAGAGATAACTACCACCATTATTATTGGCCGTCTGATCCCTGGTAATGACTTCGACTTGGCCGTTACTGGTCAAGTAGACCTTATTAATGAGAGCGGAGGTATTCCACAAGCCTTACAAGATCAAGTAAGTTATACCAGCACACTAGCCGAGTTGGGTTGCGATAATACCGTTCTACCTGCTGGGGATGTTTGTATACCGGCAGCCAGCAAGGCCATTTATCGTGTGGCGAACATAGGTGATGCCGATGGTGATCTAGTGCCAGATAGTGGTGTGTTATATATCTCCAATTATCAAGACCAAGACACCACTGCATTCCGATTGAATTATCGCCTATATAAAGGTGATGTGGGTGCTTTAGCTACAGCACAGAATGCTTTCAATTTTCCTGATAGGATAACAGGGCTTCAGCAATACTCTGATTGTGAGGAGTTCTTCTCCCCTTTTGAAAATTTCAGTTACACCTGTGTAACACCAGGCAACTACACTTTAGCTACGCTAGGAGATACAGGTATGATAGGCCGTGACGATGCTCCAGAGTTCAAATTCTTTCAATTAGAAACCAAGCACTTTAGTAGAGTTACAGCTCAATTCATTGACTCCCTACCAGGTACAGCCAACACTACTTTTTCTAGCGATATAGATAGTTTTAGCTGTCTGAACAATGCATCGAATATAATGGGCGTAACACCTTGTAATGGTGGCGAAAAGACCATTTACAGAGAGTTTTACTTGGAGCAAGATGCCATTACGGAAATAGAAGTTCCTTTTGGCTCCTTTGGCTTATTGAGCTTATTAACAGGCCGAGCATCTGACCTATCGTCTACCTTAGCGCCATATGTTGATCCTGCTGGCGACCCTTGGAATTGCTTTTCAAAACAAGCTACTCCAGAGTGTTATCCTCTACCAGCTGGATGGTATACCGTATTAGCTATTGGTGGCGGTCCTTCGTACACCGATCCTTTTTCTGATGCCTTGAATGTGAGGCTTATGAGTAACCTGTTCACGGTTACTTTTTTAACCCCAAGCATAGAAGCACAATACAACAGACCTTACAAAGCCTGTGAAGCTAATGGAGGTAACCCAATAACTTGGGGGCCTAACACTGGAACACCAGCCTACCCAGTAACACAGCGGGTGTATAACTTATGTTCTGAAACATTTACTTGCGAAACGGATACTCCTTTTAGCAGTCACCCTATAACTACCTGCGCGCAAGGTCCGGCTTGGAATCGTGTAGCCTATTATGTGTTCACGCTTACCCAACCTTCTTTCCTTTTCGTAAAAAACATCCCTACCACCATGCAAATGAAATTGTATGATCTGGATGTAAGGGTTGATTCTACCTTGTTCCCAAGTGCAACACCTGTTCAAGATTGTGACAACCGCTTAGGCCGACAAACCCAATACAAGTACTGCAATATGCAGCCAGGTACTTATACCATAGCCGTATTTGCTTCGGATGATGACGAAGGCATTACCCTTAGCCCTAGCATAGTTATTGATAGCTATGGTGTATCAAGATTTGACCGAGCTAGTAATGCATATGATTTTGGAGAAGTGCCAGGAGATGCCTTAGAGTATTTTGGTAAAGTAGGTGATGTGCATCCATTCGGAGCATCACGTCGACCAAGTAATGATTTCTTTTATTGTAGCACAGGATCTAGCGATACCGACCCAGACGACCATTGCACGGAAGTATACAGCTACCCTACCATTTACCCTGCTAATGCTACCAACAGAGCATTGCTAAGCCCAGCCCTACCAAACACGATCAATGGACTAGAGAACAATGAACCTCGTCGAAACCTATGGTACTCTTTCGTGATAGAAGGTTCAGGTACTGCTTACGTTCGCGTACTGAATAATACTACCCGCGGCGACCTGAACTTCCCGTATAGTTTTGCCGTGTATGAAAGCGATGAATCGGGAGATCTTTCCATTGATTCGCTTCGTGTTTTGGGGCTTATCGACTCTACACTAGCTCAAGGATTAACGCTTGTAAAAACCAATAGCGATAGCTTATTCCCGTGTAATTTCCGCCATTCGGAATTGATCTCTTTCCCTATAGTTCAAGGTTGTAACAACGAAAAGAAACGTTACTATGTAGTGGTAGACAACTTCTACCCTTACAACGATTTTTTACCCAACGATCTTGGTTTCATTCCCAATAATCAAGTAGAGCTATCTGTCCGTTACGATCAATTGCCAACTCAAGTAGTGGTATACGATCATTACAGCGAGGCCAATGTGATAAGCGCCCTTGGCGAAACTGCACCACCTTATACGGATACCGCATTGACCACTGGAACATTCTTTGGCACACCAACATCCTTTTTATGTGCTACATTAGACCCTACCGACCAAGTGACTTGTGGGCAAACCACCCTTTGGTATACTTTCGAATTGAATGCCCTAGGATTTTTAGAGCTAGCCTATGAGGTAGATGGAATGAACCCCACTTACGATTCTTTAGACATCATTCTTTTCCAAGAATTGATACCTGGTGACTCTACCGCTACAGGCTTGCAAGAAGTTGACTTGATAACCCGCACCAGCGATGGACATTTGTGGGGTACCAACTGTATACCAGCTGGAAGGTATTATGTAATGCTTACTGGTTGTAATTACGGGTTGGAATCATTGACCCCTAAAGTCCGCCTATCTGATGGAGCGGGTGACAGATGTAGCGAACCTATGCCAGTAACACTTGGCGGCGGTACAGGCTCGGCAACTACCTCTATCAACTGCCATACTATGGGTGGCGATTTTGGTGAAGATGGCTCGAACATGGGCTGCCTTTTTGGGCCAGCAGATTATAAGTCTACTTGGTTTCAAGTTAATGTGGTTAATACGCAAAAGGTAGACCTCACCTTCGCCCTTACCGAGAACACTGATAAATTCCCATCGCAGATACGCTACCGTGTGTTATATGGCGATTGCTTTATTACCACTCCGGGGCCATGTGTAACCGACGCGTTAACACAGTTCAGCTTGCCTTGTATGCTTCAAGGGACTTACTACGTTCAAGTGGTAACTCCTGACGATGCAGTAGGAACGATAAGTTTATCTGTAACGGCAACTCCTTCACCCGACCAATTC
>CAYGTK010000224.1:0-6197 GCA_964352775.1 uncultured Chitinophagaceae bacterium | reverse complement strand
GAGCACAGGCGCAACAAGTGACAGCATCACGATCAGCGCATCAGGCACCTACACGTTAACCGTAACAGATGCTAACGGCTGTCAGAACAATGGCGATATCATTTTAAACTTGTTTGCTCTTCCTACTCCTAACTTGGGAGCAGATGTAAGTATTTGTGCAGGAGACAGTATTACGGTCGGCGAAATAGGTTATAGTAGCTATACTTGGAGTACGGGAGAAATTGTTGATAGCATTACTATTAGTGCAGCAGGGGACTATACATTAGAGGTAAGGAATAATAATGGTTGTAGAAGATCAGATACTATTACAATAGCCATCAACGCATTGCCTACTCCAGATCTAGGTGCAGATGTGAGTATCTGTAATGGGGATAGTATGACGATCGGGTTATCTGGTTTTGATGGCTATACTTGGTCTACAAGTGAAACGACAGATAGCATCACAATAAGGAATGCAGGTACCTATTCGGTAACAGTAGTTGACGCTAATGGATGTAGCAACAATGATAAATTGACTTTAAGTCTATTTACTCTACCGCTTCCCGATCTTGGTGCAGATAATAGTATTTGTGCTGGAGATAGTATCACAATCGGTCAATCAGGGTTCTTAGGTTATAATTGGAATACAGGAGCTGTATCTGATAGTATAACTATAAATGCAGCTGGCGAATACATAGTAACTGTAGCTAACAATAACGGCTGTAAGAATGCTGATACTATTACCATTACAATAGCTGCTTTGCCTATTCCTAACTTAGGTGTGGATGTAAGTGTTTGTGCTGGAGATAGTGTGGAGGTAGGTCAGTTCGGGTATGTAAGTTACAATTGGTCTACTGGAGCTACTACAGATAGTATAGCTGTGAATTTTGCAGGTATATACAACGTAACCGTTACAGATACCAATGGTTGCAAGAATACAGATTCGATCAACCTTTTTGTAAATGCTCTTCCAATTATTGATCTAGGACCTGATACGAGTATGTGTACGGGTGATTGGTTGATGTTCAACCTACCTGGTTTTGTAAGCTACGAATGGATGAACGGTTCAATGGATAGTATCTATAAGGCTGGTTCTACAGATCTACATGGTGTAGTTGTTACAGATAGCAATGGATGTGTGGCGGGAGATACTATGGAGATGACTATAGAAACGATCATCCAACCAATGATATTAGATAAGGAAGACTATTGTTTCGGTTCAGAACTAGATACATTGAAAGCTGATGTGAGTGGAAGGTGGACAGGTTACGGAATAACGGTAGACCAAGATGGAATTATCGATCTTTCTTCAGTAGGAACAGGTAGTTATATAGTCACCTTAGATCCTGAATTATCTTGTGGAATTTTGGATACTACAAATATTACTGTACTCGACACTTTAGAGGTGTCTATTACTAGCATAGCTGAGAGTTGCAAAGGTAAAGAGGACGCGGAACTTAGAGCTACAGCTCAAGGCGCTTCTGCCTTTAATTGGCTTTGGAATACTGGGGAAAGCACTTCATCTATTAAAGATCTAGAGGCAGGTACTTATACCGTGAGCGTTTCAACGGAACATGATTGTGTTTCTGACGTAGAAGTAACTCTGTTTGAAGCAGATGACATCTGTACAGAGAACTACCATGCATATCTACCAAACATCTTTTCTCCAAATGGAGATGAACTTAACGACGAATTTAATGTCCGCGGAGCGGGTATCAGTAAAATGGTACTTGTCATCTTCGATCGCTGGGGTAACCAAGTATTCGAAAGTACTGATAAGCAGATCGGTTGGAATGGTATCCATGAGGGTCGAGATGCTGCGGAGGGAGTATACGTTTATATGCTCAAAGTGGAGTTTTTGAATGGAACGGCTGATATACAAAAAGGTAATGTTACGCTAGTGCGTTAAGACAATTGAAATGAGATATTTACTACTCTTATTGGTTGTTTTTCTTTCCCATCAAATGATGGCCCAGGATTATCATTTCTCACAACCGAGAATGATGCCACTATTGATAAATCCTGCATATGCTGGTACAGCCAATGGTACTATTAGGGCTGGATTAAATTACAAAGAACAACTTCGCTCTGTTAGTACGCCATACAGAACCATAGCCGCATCATTAGATGCTGCTTTGATGAAGAAGAAGTTGAAGAAGCAGCACTTTGGCGCAGGTATGTATTTACTACGAGATAAGTCTGGCGACTTAGGTTATGGTATGATAGTAGGTAAGGCTATGTTCTCCTATCATATTTCGCTAAGTAAGCGTAGTTCATTAAGTGCGGGTGTTTCAGGTGGAATAACTCAAAGTAAATTAAACTTTGATGATCAACGTAGGGACATCCAATACAGTGAAGAATTACTTGGTCATGATGGCGCACAGTTATCAGGTGAAAGCCTAATGATAGATAACACTTTGTATGGCGATATTGGTGCGGGTGTAAGTTATACTTTCAACAAACCAGAATCACGATACGGGGTAAACGATGGTAAACTATTTCGGATCAGTACAGCCGTATTACACATCAATCGCCCACAGATCAGCTTGTTTAAAGCGGGGGATAGTAAATTGCAAATGCGATACTCCATTCATGGGGTAGGGTCATTTGGTATCAAGGCTAGTTCTTGGCAAGTACAGCCAGAGGTTATTGTTTACATGCAAGGACCAGCATCTATGTATTACTTCGGATCGGCCTTCCGTTACCAGGCTTCACAGAAATATTCTCCTTCGGGATTAAAAAATAAATTTGCGTTGGCATTAGGGGCATATTATCGTTGGGATGATGCTTTGGTGCTAAGCACTTGGATAGAGTTCGATCGTTTTGCGGTGGGGGTTAGCTATGACATAAACATGGCTAAACTGAAAACTGTTAGTAACGGCAGGGGTGGTGTTGAATTGGGGATCCAATATATTAGCTCTGGTAATTTGAACGATCGAGCCAGTGGTGCATTGCGCTTTTTATGACCCAGACAGTAAAACGCTTTCTACTTTTCCTCCTTTTAGCGCTAACTACAGCTAACTTAGTAAGCGCACAAGCTAACCTACGCCAAGCCAAATACTACCAAAAACTGGGGAATACCTTCTACCAGAGCAAAAAGCCTTCCTACAGTATAGCTTTAGAAAATTATGAGTTAGCGCTAGCTACCATTCAAAATGATGCGCTATTATTTTACCGTGCAGGCGATTGTTATTTGCAATTACAACAAGGGGCAAAGGCAGAAAAAAACCTTGAAAAGGCGATCTTAACAGATAAAGAAGTGCTTCCTAAGGTATATCCATACACCCTAGCAAAAGCTTATCAACAGAATAGAAAATTCGTAAAGGCAATTGAACAGTACAACACCTACCTAGCTAGTGGTGATGGAACGTACTCAAATGAAGTGGTGCGAGAGCATATCCAAGATTGTAAAACTTCGCTGCTACTGGTTAATCGACCAAAGCACGTTCGTATCCAAAATATGGCATCTCTTAATACGCCATTTGCTGACTTTTCACCCATTCTTTCCCCTGCTGGCGACACGCTATATTTTACTTCCCGAAGGACTGGAACTACAGGTGGAAAAAAGGACCCGCAGAGTGGGTTTTACTACGAGGATATTTATCGTTCCGATCTATTAAACGGTAACTGGACAGAGGGAGTAAATATTAAAACTCCAGTAAACTCGGTTTTTAATGAGGCTGTATTGGCAATTTCCCCTGACGGGAAGCGCTTACTGAGTTATCGTGCAACCAAAGATGGTGGGGAAATATTCGAGTCAATAAAAGAAAATGGAAAATGGGTAGAACCTAAAGCTTTAGGTAAAAAGGTGAATTCAGGAGGCTATAATGGCTCCGCAAAATATTCACCCGATGCCAAGTGGTTGTATTTCGTTAGCGACCGTTCAGGTGGTATTGGTGGAACTGATATTTACCGCATTGCACTAGATAGTACTTATAACATAGTGGGTGACGTACAAAACTTAGGCACGCCCATAAATACTACAAAAGACGAGGAAACCCCTTTTGTTACTCGTGGAGGTAACAGACTCTTCTTTAGTTCAAAAGGTCATGCCTCAATGGGTGGGTTCGATGTGTTCTCTTCCAACCAAACAACTACAGGCTGGAGCGAACCAGAAAATATCGGATTCCCCTTAAATTCTACCTACGACGACCTTTTCTATTCGGAAACTCCAGATAGTCTATTCGCTTTATTTAGCAGTACCCGAAAAGGTGGTAAAGGCAAAAGTGATGTATACATGGCGGCCAATATTAAGCAGCTTTCTTATGCGGAGGACTTGGTGAAAGAGCTTGCAGATATGGACACTTTAAGTGAAACGTACAAAGTGTTAACAGCTCGATTTGCATACCCCTTCCCTATAGTAAAAGGCTGGATGGGAATGATGACCAATATTAATGCCGACCTAGCTTACGACCCAGTGTTTAAAAGCTATGAGCAGTCTTACGTAGACTCTTTCCGAAATACAGTTTCAGAGATACAAGAATTAATTCAAGAGCTACAAAAGCAACTGCCAGCTACCCGTGAGGTATTGGAGATGATAAACGACCTAGAAGTAGATGCCAATGATGGTAGTGAGCTTAGGGAGCTGATAAAGGAATTCAGTAAAATGGTACGTGAACTGCCAGACAGTTCTGAAAGCCCAACTTTAACCGCATTGCAAGGAAAAATGGAAACCTTGGGTGAGATAATTGATGTGGCTTATGAAGTTGAGCCTCGCGATGAAGAGCTGGTAGCTATAATTGAAGCTACTGATATACAAGAAGAACAAATTTCTGTAAAAACTACTTGGGCCAACCTCTCTAAGGAACTGGAAGAAAAGCTGAATGATACTACAGGCGTAGCTATCAAGACTACTGTAGATAGTATTGTCAATTTTATTGGCGATGCTTATTTGGAACAGCCACTGGATAGAGAATTCATTCAGATACTTGAAGATCTTGCTTTCGAGAACACATCCCAAGAACAATGGAAAGCCTTTATAAACGAATTTGAGGAGTTGGTAAGCGCTGCTGCAACAACTACTGACAATGAAAAAGTAGCGAAGCTAAAGAGCTTAGTGGCGAATTTGAAAGAAGAAGTAGGCATAGCTATGGAACCATCTAAACCTCAGCGCGAGGTGGCAGAGTTATTCGAAGAGGTGGAATTTAAACAGACCAATACGGTGCGCTGGACAGAATTCATTGATGGCCTAGAACGTTCCGCTAAAGATGAGAATACACTTACTGAACAATTTGCTGCTCAGGTAGATGCGCTTCGCGAAGCAGTTGTATACACTAATGAAGGTACAAGCGCTGGAAGAGAGATAGCTGCATTGATAGATGAGCTGGAAATGGAGAATACTATAGAGACCTCTTGGCGAGCATTTGTAGATGCTATTGAAGAATATGTAGACAGTAGCGGGATAAGTGACATAGAATTGGGTGAAATAGTTATAGCCATGCGCGCCATTATTGATGAGGGTGAGCTTACAGAAGATCGTGAGTTATTGGACTTGGTAGATAATACAACCTTTGAACAAACAAATGTTATAAGTGTAAAGCAGCTTGGGAAATTGGTACGTGTTCATTTGGCCCAACGTGAAATGGTTCAGGCACGCAATGTAAGTACGAAGGCCAAAATACGCATAGCTATAAGGGAAGATAAACAGCCGACCGAACCAGAAGAAGTAAAAGAACGATTTGGGGAACGTATCGGGCAATTACGCGAACTAGTAGAATCTGCTTCTGACCGCGAAAGAGAATTAGTAGAAAGCATTAGCGATCTTGATATGAACAATACCTCCGCTGCTACCTGGCGGGAGTTCGTTGGTCAATTGGAGACTGCCCTTGAGGGGTCGGATGATTCTAGTGACTTAAAGTCAGTCTTAGTGGAAGTAGTTAAAGATATGCAGCAGCTAATTTCGCAGTCGGATAAAATGGGCGATAGGGAATTGGTGCAGCTTTATGACGAACCAGAACTTACCCAAACTAACTGGATGAGCGTATCAGAGTTCAGGACTTTGGTGCGTAATAATGTTCAGGTACGCGCAATGGCTTCTACAAGAAGACAGGCAGCAACCGATAGAATACGGACTTCTGCACTTAGAACAGAAGTAGAGGGTGCGCCACCACTAGTAAAAGCATTTGATGCAAAAGTGGAAGAACTACGTGAACTAGTAGAAACAGAATACAGCCGAGGTACAGATAGAGAATTTATTGAAATGGTGAACGACCTAGATC
>CAYGTK010000223.1:0-6260 GCA_964352775.1 uncultured Chitinophagaceae bacterium | reverse complement strand
TAATAAGATCGTTCAAACCAATTGTAGTACTCTGCTCAAGAGCTGATAGATCAAAGCTGCTCAAGAAGTCTGACTTTGACTGCTCTGGTATTTGATAATTCAAGTCTAAGTATAAAATGGAATTAGGCTCCACTTTTACTTCCTTCTTATTACTCAACCCTGCTAATGAAGATATTCCAACAAATATCAAAAGGAATAAACCAATGGCTACCCCTAAGCAAGACCCAAAAAACGATACTAAAAAATTACGCATATATTATAATGTTAAATATTTGTGATGTACTCTACAAAGTTAATATATTTGGAGCAGCCGCTAAAGCCTAGCACTATGAAAGAAACTATTAAAGCCTACCTTTTATTGGGCTGTAATTTGGGAAACAGAACGGTCAATCTTGTAAAAGCGAAGAGCTACATAGAAGAAAAGATCGGGTCTATTGAAGATACATCCAGTATATACACTACTGCCGCTTGGGGAGTAGAAGATCAACCTGATTATTTAAATCAGGTGGTTATCGTGAACACCAGCCTTGAGCCTGAAATCCTTTTACAGCAAGCAAAAGAAGTGGAGAAGCTCGTTGGTAGAAAGGATTCTTACAAGTGGGGACCTCGCATAATGGATGTTGACATTCTGTTCTATGGGGAGCACATTCACGAAAGTGATAGCCTACAAATACCGCACCCCAAAATTCAAGAACGGCGCTTTGTGTTGATACCATTGGTGGAACTTAACCCCACCTTAAAGCACACTATAACGCAGCAAACCATGGCTGAACTATTAGACGAATGTAAAGATGATCTAGACGTAAAAAAGCTGGAGTTGTTCGCTAATTACTGAAATTAGCCCTCAAACTTGTACCCAACGCCTCGTATGGACAAGAAAAACTTGGGCGAACGAGGGTCTTCTTCAAAGTACTTTCTAAAGGCAAGGATGAAATTATCTATTGTTCGAGTAGAAGGAAAGACATCATATCCCCATACGTATTGAAGTATCTGCTGACGCGAAACCACTTCCCCTTGTCGGTCAATTAATAGCTTTAGAAGCATCGCCTCTTTCTTGGTCAACTTAATATCTTCCCCCTTATAAGTAGTAGCCGCATAATTGGGCAGGTCAATTTTGTTAGCTCCAAAATCATAAGTGTGAAGCTCAACATCATCATCACTTCCTTTTAAAGAGTGCTTTACGAGTACTTTGGTACGAAGCATCAGTTCCTCTAGGTTGAATGGTTTGGCTAAGTAGTCGTCTGCGCCAATTTTCAATCCCTTTATCTTATCTACGCTGTCACCCTTAGCAGTTAAGAATAAAATGGGTGTTTGCTGGTCTTCTAAGCGAATATGTTCGCAAATGGTGAAGCCATCCATACCAGGTAGCATCACATCAAGTATCACCAAATTAAAGCGTTGATTTCTAAATATGTCTAATACTTTGTCGCCATCGGCAGTGGAAACTACTTCGTAGTCTTCCAATTCCAGGTTCATCTTTACAGCTTCCCTTATGTTGGCTTCGTCTTCAACTAACAGTACTCTCGGTTTCAAATTGTTGGTTTTGAGGTTGAACCACACTTATATCTAAGGGCAGCAATATCGTAAATATAGACCCTACAGGCTCATTATCACTAACATATACCTTACCAAGGTGACCTTCTGACACACTTTTGACAATAAAGAGCCCTAAACCCGTACCCTTTGCCGATCGTGTTTCTTCATTTCCTACTCGGTAGAACTTGTCGAAAATATTAAGCTTTTCCCCTTCTTGAACTCCTGGTCCTTGGTCGGCTATTTGTAGTAGACTTTGCTTACCCTTGGTGTTCAATTTTACAGCAATGGTGGTGCTTTCGGGTGAATACTTCACTGCATTTTCTAGCAAATTTATAATGGCAGAACTCATGGCTATCTTGTCTGCTTTAACCATTACATTCGGTTGAATATCGGTACTTATATTGTGTGTGTCCTTAGCTAGTTGCTGTATTCTAGCTGCTTGCTTTTCTACTAGATCACTCAAATTGACGGACTCTAAAGAGAAGGAGTACGTACTGTTCTCCATTTTAGCAGCAAACAGAATGTTATCGACCAAAGCAGCCAATCTATCAGTATCGTCCAGTGAGTTATTTAACAACCGCTGAAATTTATCCTCCAAGTTCAGCCGCATCAGTAAGGTCTGAATGGATAGACGAATAGAGGCTAAGGGCGATTTCAGTTCGTGTGTAATGGAAAGAAGAAAGTTATTCTGTTGCCTGGCCAAGGCCATTTCGCGAGAGAAGCTTCGGTACAATTGCATAGTACCCGCTAATATCAAGAAGAGAAACACAAAGCCCTCGCCAAATACCATCCATTTCTGACTTTCATGCTTTTTTATCATTTCACCGTAGTCTGCCGTGGTCAGGTAAGACTTGTCTCCTTTTGGTAAGTCGTTAGCTATGTTGTATTCCAGTTGGTAGTTAAGCAAGGTTTGTTCTAAAAGTAGGTCGTTCTTCTGTATCAACAAAAAAGCCCACCATAAATACGAGGCAAAAATGTAAAATGCCACCATGAAGAAGACTAAAGAAGTACGGCTCTTTTTCATAGGTCGTTGTATTCTGGTAATTCAACAACAAAGGTAGTCCCAACGTTCACCTCGCTAGTAAACGAAACCTCCCCACGGGCATTCTCAATTATCTGCTTGGTAATGGCCAAACCTAGTCCCGTACCTGATCCTTTTGTGGTGAAGTTTGGTACAAACACCTTTTTAGCTTGTTCTTCATCAATACCAACGCCGTTGTCTGTTATCAATACTTTCAAGTTACTACCCTCGCGGGTCACAGTTACTTTTATATCGCCTGTTCTATCATCGGGCACTGCCTGTATGGCATTCTTCACCAAATTATTGAAGGCTTGCATCAGTTGGTTCCTATCAGCATGAACATAGCATTCGCCTACAGTATTATCTAGCTTAATTGGCTCATCAGCTTCTTTACTGAACAGGGTAACTACCTTTTTCACCAAGTCGCTCAACTCTACTTTATCAAAATTAGCCCTAGGCATGGTAGCAAAGGAAGAGAACTCGTTAGCGATGTGGGTTAAGTTGTCAATCTGCTCTACCAAGGTGGCCGCTACCCTATCGGCCATTTGCAGAGCATCTGGCCGCTCATCGCGCATAGCACGTTGTAGATGCTGTATGCTCAATTTCATTGGTGTAAGTGGGTTCTTTATCTCATGGGCTATCTGCTTGGCCATTTCGCGCCAGGCACTTTCCCGTTCCGATCGAGCTAGTAGTTTGGCACTATCTTCCAACTCACTTATCATCTTATTATACTGTTGTACTAAGTCACCGATTTCATCATCGCCTTGCCAATACAGCGGTTCGTTCTTACTAGTTAGGTGGACGTCTTTAAGTTTATCACTAATGGCTTTCAGCGAAGAGGTAATGCTATCAGATAAGAAGTAAGCCAAGAAACCACCCAACACCAGCAAGAATACATACACATTTATCAAAGCCACTAAAAAGCTCGATATCTCTGCATTCAATTCCTTCTCTCTTGCGAAGTAGGGAAGATTGAGGAAGGCCAATAGCTCGCCTGTATTGCTAAATATCGGCACATATATACTCAGGTACTCTAAGCTACCAATGCGCTCATTCTGCACTACCTGAAGTTTATCAAACTCTTTTAATTGTCTGTAGGCATAAGGATCGAGCCGTTTAGATAATAACGATCGCTCAAACATATCTGGCTGCGAGGTATTGATCAATTCACCATTTAGGTCGTATAAATTTATGTCCATCGAGTGGATGTCAGATAATGCTGTAATATCTATCACTACGCCTGCCTGCTGCCATTTAGGGTTTCGGAAATTCCTACGTTCTAAGAACTGGCGGTTATCGTTAATGATGTATTCAATAGAAGAACGAATGGCGCGCTCTTTACGGAACAGCCGCTCTGTATGGTAATTATCGTACTGGCGGGTCAACTGGAATATAGTGACTATACCAATTACCAAAAGCGATACTACTATCATGCATATCATTGCCAATTGTATCTTCTCGCGGAACCGAAGATTGAAACGATCACGAATAATGAATCTATCTTGAATGGCACGAAACAACAGCACGAATAGAATACCAATAAAGGCCAGCACCAAGAATGAACAGAACAAATAGGAAAACAAAGAAACTGGCTGTATCCAGTTATTAGCTTTGGAGGAGATGATGACCATTTTACCATTACCTGCAGGATAAAGGAAATGCATGAAGCCATTCTCAGAGAAGTAACGCAGTTCATCTTCCTCTGCATTGCCAAAAGTATTCTTGCTATCGTAGGGGTAGCTGCCCTCGCTACTTACCAACGAGCCATCTACATAAACGGCATGATCGTATTTAACTGACTCGTAGCCAGGTTTTATCTTCTCCTCCAGCAATAGCTCGGGGTAAAGATTTGTATTGGTGTAGGTTTTGGGATTTAGTTCTAGTGTAAGTGTACCCAAATACTTCTGCTTATATAGCACAGGAATACTACCGATGTATGTATACTTACCTAATGGGCGTGGTACGTAAAAGAGCTGGTCGGCCTCCGTACGTTCAGCCACTTGTATCAGTTCATCATTCAATAGCTTGATGAAGCGTTCATTACCTGGTTCTATCAATTCCCCCTCTTTATTAAGGGCAAATACATTGAGATCGTACTTATTAAAGTAACCACGGAAATACTTCACATTCACCCGTTCAATTATCTCTTGGGTAGAAATGAAGGGTTTCAAGAAATAATTGACTAGAAATTGGTCTTTAGCAATTCGTTTCTCAATATCCTGAAACAAGTACTCGGCTATCTGGTCGCGTTCTTTACTTAGTTTTCTAGCATAAGCTTCTTTTATCCGTAGCTCCTTCTCCTGATCGTATTGGTAGATGTGTAGGGAAGTGAACAAGCCTGTGAACATCAGCACAGTTATAAGGGTAGTAATACTGGTCAAGCCTTCTTCGTTGCGGAGTAAGCGTTTTAGAAACAGTATCATCAGCATGCCCCATAAGGCGCTGAACCATTCCATCCAACCATAATCCAACAGGTAAAGTACGATTAGGAAAAAGGTTACGCCAGCTATTAGCAAGTAGATACGATTAGACCTTGGTAATTGGAAATGTTTAATTAGGTCGAGCAAACGAAAGCTGACCAATAAGAAGCTCAAGAAGATGATAGCGAAGCAAATTACCCCAATAGCACTATAGGCGGATAGGGCAAATAGATTATTTAGATCTAAGGAGAAACTAGCATCTAGAATTAGGCTCTTAAATCTATCGCTGATAAAAAATACAGCAAGTAATAAGGTGATGTAGGTAAGAAAGGTAACTGCCATAGCCTGCACCACAGATGATGGCTTAGAGTTAAGGGAAGTCACCTTTCTAAAGAAATACATACAGCACCAGAACACCAATAAAATATTGATCAACAGATCGCCTAGTGAGGTGTTGATGTTAGAGGATGCATATAGTTGGGGGCTAAACAGCTCCAATTGTGCTATATAAGCCGGATAGCCCAATTCAAAAGTGAGCCACCTTAGCAAGAATAAACCAACAAATAGCGATAGCAAGCCTTCCCAACTCTTGCCTATAGTAGCAAGGTATTTAGAAAGAAAGAACAAGGACATTACTAAGGCTAAGAAACCTATTATCCAACTCCACAGGACAGGCCCAAGTGGTGCTTTACTGCGGAACACTTCTTCATTCCACTTAAGGTATAGTGTGGTGTTGCCGTTCATTACTACTGGAGCAGACACCTCGCGCTTTATTAAACTAAGATCTACATAGGATGGCAGCTTATAGAACGATGCAAATCCATTGGATAAGTAATTGTTCTGTATCTGTCGGTCTTCGTAAATGGGTATCAGCGCCATTACGTCAAACACTTCTGTACGGGTGTTATGTTGACGCTTTAGCACATAGTAATAACCATCTTGCAGCTTTATCAGGTCATCTCCCGTAGATAAGGCATTTACCAAATAGGAAGAGGGCACTACATTGTTATTCGACCAATATTGTAGCTCTCCCTTTTTGAATAGATAAACATGGAAGGGCTTACCGATCAATTGCAAAGCAGCTTCCGATCGAAAACCATTTTCTACCAAAGAATCTAGCAAGGCAGCATCACTTATGTAGCTATTAGCATCTTCCCGAAGGGCATTGAGCTTATTCTCTACTTTTGTGGCGTACTTTTCTAGCTTCCCTTCAGGCAAAGCAGTACCACCACGCTGTGAATAGTACAGGCCCAATCCCAGCAGGCCCAGCACAAATGCATATA
>CAYGTK010000222.1:0-6295 GCA_964352775.1 uncultured Chitinophagaceae bacterium | reverse complement strand
GTTCAACTTTACCGTACCGCTCTGATTTCATCCAAGGTTGTGGAGTGCCAATGGCCACCTCTCGGTTTTCAAAAATCTTATAGTCGTCAATATTAGCGAAGTTGTGAATCAACATTCGCTTGGCATGCACGGGCAGCAGGAAAAAACCAACCACCAATGCACCAATTATTACAAGAGGAAGTAGTGCGCGTTTGTTCATGGCTTTGAAGATAGGGAAATAGGGTTAGGTGCAAGAATTACACACTTTAAATTTTAGGTGAGAAATAGTGTGACTTAGTTATCTCTCCGTCCTTATTATAGTACTTAACAAGAACCAGAGAATTATGATGTAGAAAACCAAAAAACACATTCTTTTTCCAACGTCGTTCTATTCTAATTGAACCAAATCCACCATAAGCATACTCTATAGTCAAATGCCTTTTTATAACAATTGTATCATGCTCATTTTTAGGGACTCTGTATCTACGCATAAGCGTATTCAATAAAGCATCATTGTAAAAGGATTTTGTTTTATGGAACCTATATTTAGGTCCTACACACGAAACAGACATCATAGTTATAGCTAGGAGTGTTACTACCAATATTGCATACTGTCTATTCATCATACATAATGAAGATAACACTTCATGATGATTAGCAAACACTGGCTTCATTTTCAGTTAAAAAAAACTGGTAGCACAGTCAATATTGCGTTTAAATTTATTCTAGTATTAGAAGTAGCATTTATTCCTTCAACTAAAAAAAGTCTGCTTAAACCCGATTATATAGATTTGGAAATATAGACATGCGCTCACTAAATCATATCCCACCTTACCAAGCCCGAACCTGCTGGTGGCCATTGTAGGCCTTTGATGTAGAACGTACTCACCTTCGGCGGTTGAGAAAAATAGGGTACTTCTATGCGCATACTAGATGCCAAGCGCATTTTTTGAATGAGCAATTCTGCCTTACCCAAGCGCATTTCGGTTAATGATGCATTTGTTCCCAAATCAAAACTATAACTCTTTGTTTGGTTGTTATCAAACCTTATGTTTACTATAGAATGGTTACCCATCCTTCCAAATAATCCATTGGGTATGCTTAACAGAAGCTCTAGCTGGTCAGCATTTTCTTTAATGGTAAGGGTTAAAAGGGTGCCACCGTGATAGGGATGCTCCAACTGAACCTCATTTAGTGGATTTATGCTAGCTACGTAAGTAGTTAAGTCCGTCATTTGGCTATTTTTCTGAGAATAAACCCAAGATGTCCCGCGCCTGTTTCTATCCTTTTCTGGTATTTCGGCTAATAGCGCCTCTTTACCTTCCATTGATTTCACGTCAGTCGCCGTTCCAGTTTTAGCTTTAAAAGCTTCGGCAATCAATTCATCAGCTAAACTTTGGGCCTCGTCATCGTCCTCCAACAATTCCTCATCGTTTTCTTTAGCTGGCTCCTTATCTACCTCCTCGGCCTCTTCAAAAGAATCAGAGCCATTTCCCTTTGGTTCCAAATAGGTATATGCTAGTAGTACCAGCAACACGATAATCATGATTCCAAAAAAGACTTGCATAATGTGTTTATTAAACCACTAAGATAAGATGAACATGGAAATGTAAACAGATAATTAACTCATCTGGTTTCCTTCTTTCACAAATAAACAATTAGCCTTACCAACAAGGCGATATTCTCGCCAGTAACACCATCTAGTTACTATATACTACCTACTAAATACTAATAACATGTTGCCTACAATTGACCTTAGCCGAGTTAGCCTCGGCCAATTTATTGATTACTTGAACCTGCTAGAAAAGCTGGAGCCTAAGCTGAAAGAGTTGTTCCCAGAAGAGTCGCCTACGGTGTTGGATATTTTGCAGACCTATCCCGAATACGTGGAGCAGATAGTTTGCTTCTGGACCGACTGGACCACCATACACGATAAGGATGCCGATATGGTGCTGGGGCTTTTCACCACTATACAAGAGCATACCCAAGTACCTGAACCCTGTGCACAAAAGGTATTTGAGCTGCAAGGCGAACACTACTACGCACCAGCCGATCTTAAAGCTATAAAGGACACCATACCCATGGGTAAAGCCACTTTTGGACAGGTATTGGAAGCCCTACAGCTGGAACAATTGGCTGAGGGTAAGCATGATATGATCCCCTACGTGCTAGCATCGATGTACTTAAAAAAAGGTGATGTAAGTGGTAAAGTAGATATTACCGAACGTGGCGACCTGTTTAAGCGGCTACCAGTAAGTACGGCACTGAATTGCTATTTTTTTTTGGCCAGTTGCGCCAGTATTTACACAAAGGCTATAAGCCCCTCTTCAGCGGAAGTACCGATGCCAAAGCTGCAAGCGCAGGCATAGATAGGCTTAACCGATTTGGCTGGTACAACCTACTATACACCGCCGCCGATGGCAAGCTACAGCACTTTGAAACTATAAAAGCTATGCCATCGCTAACGGTATTTCAATTCTTGATGCGGAAGAAAGAAGAGCAGCAATTTGAGCATCGCCTACACGAGGAATCAATAAAACGAAGCCGCAGATAGCAGCCCTACTTTTTGCGAGTCAAGTAACGGAAAGTGACCCCTACATTTTTATCTAATAAAAGCATTAGCATAGTGCCTTCCCCTTTCCAGGTATGGCGCTTATAGCTGCTTCCTTGGTCGGTTACTTCGTGAGGTGGGCCGTGTAGTTTTGTAAAGTAGGTAAGCAGCTGTGCGTAGTTGTCTAGCAATTCTTCTTCTGTTACAAAAACTAGCGACAGCTTGCAATCAAGAGTGCGCAAGGTTTGCTCATTCTCTAATATGAAATAAGTGGTGATCTTCAATGAATCACTCCCTGGCAAATAGAAGTCTACAGCAGGTAGGTTCTGTGCGCTAAATACGTAGCGCTTAGCTATCTCCTTCTGCTGCAATAGTCGAGCTGTGTGTATGCGCATTTCTTCCACATCCATACCTAGGCGGTAGTTGAGGATGGTGGTGTCGCCTGGAGGGCGTTTGGCGAGTACTATCTCTTTTATAGACTTATCGGCCTCACCACTGTTACAGGCTGATAAGAGCAATAAACTTATAAAGAGTGCAGTAAAAAAACGCATAGCTCAAATTTAAGGAAGCTCCTTCAATTCCACACATCGATCATCTGCGATACTTAATAGTTCAAGTGCAACACTCAATTTAGGTGAGATATAAAAAAGTAAGTAGCTCCTTGGTTAAGAACCTGTACACCATCTTTTACTGCGGCAAAGCGTTCAGACTATCTAACTTTTCCATGAGCGATCTTTCATAAAATTTTAGCGACTCTGTAGACACAAAAACAGAGCTGCTTCCCTTTTGAACAATATACCTTACCCCCTCATTTATGTAGTTCCAACTGATAGTATCGTAGTTGGCTTCTACTTCTGCAAAAAACTCGGCCGGCTTCAAACCCATCTGCTCTTCAAACTCATCTTTTACTTTGGTATGCAGTAAGCTGCAAAACCTACAGTCGTCATTATCAAATAGGTAGTAAGAGTTGTATTTGATTATCACAATAGTATCAGCTTTTAGCCCTGCCACTCCCAATATGATAAGGTCGCCATATGGTTGGTCTTCAACTGGTTTCGATAGTTGTACTGTTGTTTTGTTAAAGCCTACAAAGTCTATATCATCTCGTTCTTCATTTACTATTTGCTTCAATCTTTTATCTGATATCATTAGTGGCAATCCCGTAGTAACATCATAAGCAGTTATATCTGCAATAGCATCTACCATTTGGATATACATATCCTTCAAACTTGGTTTGTTTGCGCCATCGTTAAGCTTTGCTGGTGGATGTTGAACAAAATGATCTGCTTTGCCTACTATGCGTGATAACTCAACTACCTCTTTAGTTGCTATGTCAGCATACATTAGCGCTATGCTACTTAGTTTATCCTGGTAAGCATCCATTGAAATATTGGGGATGTAGCCGTCGTATTTCAAATAGGTTTGTAGTTCGTTTTGGCCTGTAACACTTATCGTGGCATTGTTTGACCCAACATCTGTAGTGCCTCCATCGTTGGTTGAAAACCACAGTAGGGTCAGGTCTTTATTAACGGGAAACGACTTCAAATTAGCATTATCAAGCACCCATACAAATCGTAACACACTCGGCTTACCCACCTTCTGGCCAATGTAACACAGCTCGCCCTCGGCAGCATAAAGAAGGGCCAAGTTCTCGTAGTTATTATCTAAAAACTGCTGGCGTACCGTCTCATCTGTTACATCAGGATAGGGCTGGCTACAGCTGCTTACTACTAGGGTTAATAGGAAAAATTTTATTACGTATTTCATAACTATTATTGTGGCAATGCGGCTATACTATCCTTTACCGCCAGTAGTCTCTTTTTATCTAAAGACAGTGGAGTCTGTACGACTGATACAATTGGTCCATCTTTCGATACGTAATATCTTATACCATCTCTAGCAAATCTTACCTTTGTGGTATCATTTCCGCCTAATGTGTCTACCATGTAGTCGTTGGGAATCATGTTGAGTTCCTCTTGTAATTCGTTCACTACCTTATCAAATACAGTATTTGTAAATGTAGTGTCTTGATTTAGCCCTATCTCGTAGTATTCGTACATGAAAATAACAATGTTTGAATCTGTTTTACCTGCTTTTGTAAGTATATAAGAGTCAAATGCCCCACCATAATTATCACCCACTTTAAAGTACGACCCCTCATTTGTTTTATTCCTAAACACCAAATCGTCTCTATCCTTAATTATCGCCAAAAAACTATCTAGTTCTATAGGAAAAGGCAGATTGGTATAGCGCTCGTAAACCTTACCATC
This sequence comes from uncultured Chitinophagaceae bacterium, assembly GCA_964352775.1. GTDB lineage: Bacteria > Bacteroidota > Bacteroidia > Chitinophagales > CAIOSU01 > CAYGTK01. Next base: position 1,495 of record CAYGTK010000222.1, on the reverse strand, counting down.
AACTAATTCATCAACATCCAACAGTGCTCTTTTAGTGGGATTCTGTTCCAGAAATGACTCGGGTAAGCTTGAAGGGGGATTATCCCTAAAATAATTTGTATTCCCCACAATATGCGTGTCAGTAATTACCCCTTCATCCTTCGATGCAAAGTATATTTTCGAAAACTCTTTAATTGCACTAGAGTAATTTTCTAGAGTATTATTTGGTATAAACCCATCGTATATTAAATACGCCTGCGTCTCGTTTTGACTGGCTACTGCTATACGTGAATTTTTCGTTCGCAAGTCAATCGTACTTTTATCACTAGTAGTAAACCGCAACAAGGTCAGATCTTTATTAACGGGAAACGACTTCAGCTTAGCATTATCAAGCACCCAAACCAACCGCAACACACTAGGCCTATCCACTTTCTGCCCAATGTAACACAGCTCGCCATCGGCAGCATATAATAGGGCCAGGTTCTCATAGCCATTATCCAAAAACTGCTTCCTTACCGTCTCATCTTTAATATCGGGATAGGGTTGGCTACAGCTACTTATAAAAAAGACAAATAAAATAAGTAGTAATGGGTACCGCATGGCTTAGGCTTTTGTTGAATGTTGCCGCTAAAATATCTGATTATTTCGCAACGCCAAATTATATGCAAATACCTTCCCGCCAAATCCGAAAATAACTGACTATGGAAAACGACTTGATATTTAAGCTAAAGCTGGAAGGCCATGAAAAAACATTTAGTGAATTAGGTAAAGTACAGACCTTACTTAAGCTAAATGCCGATGCTACGGCTAACTATGCCAAAGAAGCAAGTAGAGCCGAGAAGGCACTTGAAAAATTGAATAAAAAGGCCATTGCCGCTATTAAAGGCGACCAGAAACAAAGAGATGCCTTGAAACAGGTAAACAAAGAGCGAGAAGAGCAAGCAAAAATAATAGCCGACGCAGAGAAAGCTACTACTGCACTAGCGCAAGAAAAGTTACAGCTACAGGATGTTGAGAATAAATTAGTGGATTCTTCAAGTGAGTTAAAGGCCATTTTAGATGAACAAGTAGTTACCCTTGGTGATCTTAAAGCGCGTAAAGAGGCCTTACTCAACGCACAGAACGAGGCTAACATAGCCACCGAAAAAGGAAGAGAGGCATACAAAGACTTACAAGCGCAGATAAAAAAAACGACCACTTCTATTGCAGGTTGGGAGAAAAAGCTGGCAAGCAGCAGTAGTTCGGCATCGTATAGCATGGCAGAGGTAAAAAAGGCTATTTCCGGTGCAGCTGCATCACTTAAAACCTTTAAAGGCTTCGTGGAAGGTATAGGTCTTAAAGACTTTAAAAAAGAGATAGAGTTTGCCGAGAATGCCGTAGATGCTCTTGATACTGGCCTGAAAACTTACGAAGCCACCTCAAAGGTATTTACCATCACCCAAACCAGTATGACCGCTGCCACCGCAGGTGCTACCGTAGCCCAACGGGTATTCAATACTGTTTTAAGGGCTAACCC
>CAYGTK010000221.1:0-6298 GCA_964352775.1 uncultured Chitinophagaceae bacterium | reverse complement strand
TAACTAGATACTGGTGCGCATTTAAAATGCGTGACTCTCTGGCGCGCATCTGCGATGCGTGACTAACCTAGCATTGCATTTATAATGCAAACACAGCCATCAACCGCCAACCGTCGATTAGCAACCGCTATCTCGCATCCCTCTAATTGGTAATTCATCATTGTTAATTGATTATTAAACACCTATGCCCCTACCCGATCTACAGAGCATCCTCAGCCGACAACAGAAAAATGATGTGAAAACTGCGCATCAACGCTGGCAAAGCAATCGCCTTCGCCCCTACCCTGCAGATGTAAAATTGCTGTTTGACATCTACAACCAATTCGTTCACCGATACCCGAAAGACAAGGGTTGCCCCAGCTGCGTACAGTTCATTTTCAACTTCTGGAAAAAAACGATAGAACAATGGCCCGCAAACCCCTAAACGACGAACTGATAAAGCAGTTTAGCGAAACCTTTACTAGCGAAAACACCTTCTACTATCCTGAAGACATAGTGTACGCCCTAGTAGAAAAGGGCCTATGTACACTAGACCGTGTGCGCAACTACATGATACTACATCAGTACGGAAAGCTTCTGGTAGAAGGGGAACTAAACCACAGCGAAATAGCCGTGGAGCTAGCCAGCGAATACGACCTCACCATTCGCCAGATACTGAACATAACCTACAAATACCGCAGGGCCTTTCATAGAAGCCGTAATGTGATAGATGATAGCTACACTTAAGTATCTTAGAACGGTGAAATACCTATTAGCCCTGTTATTACTGCTATCACCTGTACTGGTAAGTACGGCCAACTCACCTAGTGATATGACTGAGGTGAACGGCACAGTCTTCTTGAAAATTGGTGATAAGATAGAGACAGGGTGGTTCGCTTGTGTTTATGTCTATAATAGTGACTCATTAATAGGGAGTGCTTTAGCCGGCCTTGATGGATTTAATGGCAATTATACCATTTCGCATAACACCCAAAGGGGGATGTGCACCTTGCGTATAACTCACAGGGGCTTTCACACTTTAGAGAAGACATTTATGCCGCCCACCACTATTGAAGAAAGCTGGCTAGGTAGTGATACACTTATAGCCCTACAAGCCCACCCTAATGTAATTACCATAGGTAGCCAAAGCGCTGGTGCTAATGGGTCAAGAAGCGTTCTTCCCATACCAGGTGGCCTGTACATGTTGTTTACAGGAATGGCCTCTTATTATGCCGATAACGGACGAGTACAAGGCCTAGGCGTGCGACTAGATGAACTAGTAAGACCAAACTAAGCAGACATCGCCGCCGAGCGAGATGTGCTGTTAGAGCGCGGAATAGAGCTATTCCTCTTCGTTTATCAATTTCTTAACATCTTCAATATCAATAAGCCTATTTGGTAGCTTCTGTAATTGATCGTAGTTGTAGTTTTGCATTTGTAACTTCTGAATACCCTCATCTAGCTTTAGGATCTCCCCTGGGTTTTGTTTCTTCAATAACTCAGGATCTACCTTACCATTTTCAAGTTGTTGCATAAATTTGAATTTATTGAGATCGTCCATCGTCCAACCTTCTTCTACCAAAACTTCTAATAGATCGAGCGAATGATGAGTTGTCCCACCTCCGCCAGTTGATCTTGGCATCGGCTTAAGCGGTTGACCAGCGCTAAGAACATAAGAGCCCACATTTTTAGTCTTCCAATACGACGCCACCCCCTCAAAATATTTAGCACAATCGCCAGTTAGTTGATGTGCCTTTATCATTTTTTCTGCCGCTTTAGTATACACTAGTGCAGTAGCAACATCATTTTTCAAACTACTTGAATAAGTCAATTGCTTTAATACTTTACAAGTGGTAGCAAGTTCTTCTGCGTCTATTTTTGTTTCGTCAGGTTCGGGCAAAAGCATGTACGATGTAAGAAATATCAATACCGAAAGTAAACCGATACTTACTAATGATCTTTTCATGACTGTGGGTTTTAATCTTTTGGAAAATCGCTTAGATCAACTTCGGTTTCAGTCGGAGTAGAACTACTATATAAGTCAAAGCTATCTTTACTATTAATTACAGAGATGATGATAGTAGCTCCCACTATTAGTGCTACTAAACCTGGCGAGGCAGTGACTATTTTAGCGGTAAGTCCGCCACCCTGTGTTTCTAGAGAGGTGCTATCTTTCAATGTAAAAAAGGCCACTCCAAAACCCAAGAACATAACAGCGAAACCACTAAACAAACCTACTGAACGTTTTATCATGCTCAAATGCATATGAAAGGCATAGGTCCGGTATTCTCCACTATCAATATCATCTATCGCAGGGTCTAACGCGCATTGTTTGAACCAATTGATGTTATCTACTAAAAACCACCCTATAACACCTAGCATAACAGTACAGGCACTGGTTAAAAACCAAGGCGCAAAAGCACTCCATAAATCCTTTTTATTCTCCATAGCTAGCTTTTACTTTTTGGTTCTCACGTTGTATTGTATGTAAAGATCGTCCACCTCCAGATCGTCATGAAACTCCTTCTCTTCCTTACCACTCATCTTTCTTTTGGCCTTTTGTACTTCATCTTTAAGCGAGAGTTGACGATCCTTACCGAATTTCACACTGTCCTCATTCATCACCATCAGTCGCCCTTTGGTTTTTTGGAGCAGTTCGCTTAATATCTGTTCATTGGGCATGGTGTTTTTCCAATGCTTGCTTATTCTATCATAATCTAGCGTAGCCATTGCCACTAGCCTATCGTCTATCATCATATCCAGCCCCTTGCGCTTGGCAGTACCATTATGGCTGGTATGGTGAGCTACTTTGTAGAATATGGTCCGGTTTAAAAGGTCTTCGGTAAAGTGTTTTTTCTTATCGCCATTGCTCGGTTGCTCTCCTAGGTTGCTGGGCCAGTCTATCTGGTGCCAGCTCCTCCAACTACCATATTCGGCATCGCCAGGAAACAGCAGCACCTCTTTGGTTTCTTCTAGTTCCATAGCCAACACTAAGCTTAGATTATTGGTAAGGCTGTTCATTCTCAGGGCCAACGGACCACCCGCCATCAACCAATCTGAATCTATCTTCCGCCAAGTATTATCTTCGTTCTTATAATTTTCTGAGGTTACGCTGTTTTCTTTTTTAGAAACATATTGCATTCCGAAAGGCTGTATGCCATTTTCATTAAGCTCCCCATTATCACCAAATGCTAGCGAAAACAGTTCACTTTCTTCTATCTCCTTATTATGCTCGTATCCCTCTCCTTTTTTGCCCGATTCTGTTTTAACAGCCTCATACAATTTTGGTGGACCAAGCACATAAAAAGTAAGCCCTACAGAATCGCATGGGTTTTTGATGATCTCTCCCGGCTCAAAGTATCTTATTCTAGTAGTAGGCTTTGCAATGGTTTCCTTCACCACCTTCATGCCTGCTTGTTGACCTACATATACCTTCTTTTTAACTCCCATGCCATATAGCGACAACATTTCGTCCATACCGCTTACAAAATTCTCCTTTGCTCCCAGTATCTGTTCGCCGTGATCTATCTTGGTATTTATCTTCAGTTTTTTATCACTTTCCAACGATTCGGCAAGCTTGATCGCCGCAGCGGCAAGGGCTTTCTTTTTCTGCCCGTATTTGGTCTTCCAAATTTTCACTTGGTGCTTATCGTCGTTTTCGGTCCAGCCCAGCCATATTTCTTTCACGTTGAAACCACTACTGAACAGATGCTTACAACTTTTAAACATCGAGATATGATCGTAATGTTCGTGTGTAACCACTAGCACATCAATATCATCGCCCAAATACTTTTTCAAGTTCCTGATGTACGGCTCGTGATGGTCTTTTCCGCCCGAAATACACCCAGCATCTATCATCATTCGTAGCACTACTTTATTGCCATCGTAAAATTTTAAAGCAAAGCAATCACCCGTTCCGGCGCGGTACATACGTACTTGTACTTTATTGGTCATAGCGGTTGGTTTTAGTGTTGGTGTAAAAAGGCAAAAGGCTCGGTCATTGCATTAGCATCGCCTGAGGTAAAATATTGTTCCAATTCTCCAGAAAATTCATGCATGGTCTGGTATTGGTAATGATGTTGTTCACGTACCAATTTTTTATCTATCTCATAAATACCTCGCTTGGCCTTTTCAAGATCAAGAAGCGGTTTACGTACTACGTATTTAAGTTTTAGTTCTTCACCAATATCAAATATCAGGGTGCAGCCTCCACGAATTATGAATCCGTTTTCAGGTATCTGTTCTATATCAGGGTCGAAATGATCATGCTGCTCGCCATCTTTAACTATCACACCGCATTTCTGAATTATACTGAAAACGACCTGCTCTATCTTCACATTATCAGGCCCTTTTCTGGATATATGCCGTAAATTGGTAACCTGAAACTTTGGAGCACCAGAGTTATTCCTAGCAATTCCAAGAGCCTCAACAGGTCTGTTTTCCCTGTTAGATGTCACTGGATCAATGAAATCGAAATCGTTTAAAAACACCAGTCCAGTTAGTCTACTAAATTCTTTTGACCCTGAAAACTTACCGGTCAATCGACGGTGCAAACCATATATTTTTTTCATTCCATCGCCGTATTGCCCAGCTATGTAGGCATTTGTAAGCCGATGTATCTCTTCTCTGTCGCTTAAAAAACGAACATCATTTGCATACTTTCGAACGAAGGTATTGATGATGGTCAACATCTTTCTAGTCTCATGATCGAAGGCTGGTGACTGTCCATCTCCTGATGAGAAACTTTGATCTGTACCCGTAGGTTCGTAGTACTCATCATCGTAATTTTCAACAGGCATTTCCGATGAAATATCAAGAGTAGGTAACCTTAAACTCTCTTCGCTGAAAATGTGGATGCCATCGGGATAAATACCGCGCATGCGAAATGCCTCTATAAAGGCCAACCTGTAGTTCTTATCATCGTTCTCTACTAAGTCTTTATCAGCAGTAATTATAGCTCTTAGGTAGTCGCCAAATGTTATGTCAACGGGTGGGCAGTAGTCCAATGCCCTTATACAAATATTGAGCACGTGTTCTGCTGCAGTTGCCGCTTCATCAGCTAATCGATTCACAAGGTCGGGATGTATCTCCCCTTCAGGCAGTACCCCCGTTCCGTTGGTAGCGATGCGGAAAAGATCACGCGAGCGAATGTGATATATACTCAAAAAAGCCTCGAATATGGCCGAAACTAATATACTTCCCCTGCTGTGTGGCTGCATGGTGTTAGCATAATCGTATGGCGACGGCTCATGCGCTTCCCACTTACCAGTTTCTTCATTTACGCTACCTAAAGCATCGCGCAGACTACCGTAGCCACCTATGGCGGCACCAAATTCTTGGGCCAATTGCCCCAGTAGATTCTGGTCGTTCAGGTCGCCTCTGGTTTTTGCTATTTGATGCTTCAACACATCAGGAAATGTGAAGTGCTGAAACAGCGCTACAATATCAGAAAAGGCCTCGTGAAAGGCCAATACATCTGGATTGGTAGGATAATTATAGTAACCGAACATACCATCGAGTATGGCATGGGTAACCTCATGAGATATAACATCGTGACTAAGGCAGGTAAAAACTAACGAGCCAGGCATGTGCATACTTAAACTAGCGGGGGTGGCAGTAAAGTAGCCGAACAGCAATGCTTTTTTTGCTGGGCTGTAGTAGGCATTAGCTTGCCGTAATGCATGCGGGTATATGCGCAAACGTTGGACATAATTCCAAACTCGTTTATCACCTCCCCTCTTTTCTTTATTGATACTGATATGTTCAGCCCATAATACTTTACGCCCAAGCGCTTTTTCGAAGTTATATATGGTGTTCATTGACACTGCATAAACCATCTGCTGATGAAATTTTGGGTTGCTCTCGCTAGGCGAAATACCATCGTTCATCAGTATCATGGTATCATCCAAGTCTACTGGGTCGTAAAAATTATCAGTGGTGGGGTCATAGTCTATCACCTCAATGTATTCCCCTATCGGTCCTGGCTGAAGCTTTTCCCAAGGTAGTTTATACCTTATGGTATTTATGTGAAATGTATCTTGTTGCAATGATAGTGATGGGTCGAAAGCATAAGCCCTCAACACACGGAAATGGTGCTTGGTCATAATTATGGGTTCAGTTGGTTAGTTGAACTCTCCTAAGCTAGTGATTCATCAAATAGCATCCAAATAAATTCTATATCCATTTATCTACATACTAAAAACTACAACAAAAAGCCACCTCACAGGGTGAGATGGCTTTTTGTTGTAGTAAGCTCTTTCTTATTCTATCAGCAGCTTAGCCCGCTGCACGTTACTGCCTCTAACTTCTGCAAAGTATA
>CAYGTK010000220.1:0-6335 GCA_964352775.1 uncultured Chitinophagaceae bacterium | reverse complement strand
TACCAATACCTTTACCACATGGTCGCGGGTTATCACCGAGCCCTTGTCGGCAGCTTCTAGTAGCTGGCCCAAGTATTTATATACCATATGTGGGCTGTGCTGCGCAAAACTACTTATGGCACATGCCGAACCCCATTGCAGCCGATTATTCTTACCCTGTAAATGCCCTATAAATGTATCTAGATACCCAGCTATTAATTCGGGTTGCCGCTCCCCTATTTCGTACAGCACCTTTATCACATCGTTCTTTACCTTCTGGTCCTTATTATCCAGTAGCTCTATCAACTCCTTCACGGCATCAGCATCCATAGCCGTGGCTATTTCTTTAGCCAAAGCAATGTTCAATTCTTCATCACGGCGGTTGTTTGCGGAGGGTAAGCGGGTGAGGAGGGGCATGGTGTGATTTATTTCGTAATGAAGATAATGGATATGGCATAAACCGTAATTTTCGCTAAAACACGTAGCTTTATAAAAAGCCCTAAATGAAAATTGATATAAGTAAAGCGACATTCAGTAAATCGCTTGAGGAATTGGAATACGGAGATATTGAAAGATACTTTGAAGAAGAGCGGGAAGAGACTTTGAGTCTAGAGTGTAAGTCGCTAGGTGATAACAGCATAAAGTCTAAGATTGAAGAGGATGTTATACGAACCGTATGTGCATTCTTAAATTCCGAAGGAGGTGTGATGATATGGGGCTCTCCAAGAGAGAAAAAGAACGCTGATGGTCATAAAGTAGTAATTGGTGAGCTAACACCCACAAAGGAGTTTCAAACTAAAGATTGGTTCATCAATAAACTAACGACTAATATAAAACCTTGGCCTTCTGGTATTGAAGTGAAAGCCTTAGAACAGGATGGGTGCTATGTTTATATCATCGAAGTTCAAAAGAGCGAGTATTCACCTCATCAATTCAAAGACAAGTACCGAGCCCGATTAGATGGGCAAACGATCGTGGCTCCACACTATTTGGTAGAGGCATTGTTTAGGAAGATTAAGTATCCTAATTTGAGTGGGACAATTACCTTTCATAAAGTGAGAAAAACATTTTCCAGCATAGAAGAGTATGTTATTGATGGTCATGTGTTAATCCAAAATAACACAGCCTCTATAAATGAGGAAGAAGTATATATTGGAATAAGATGTAAGCAAGGAAATATTTGGATTGACAATGTTGAAAAAGAAAATGTTCATTTTGAATATAAGGTTGTGGAAATTCTACCAAAAGGTTTGGAATCAATTATCCCTTTTTCAATCAACATAGATTCGCGTAAACTTAAGGATAGTGCCTCTACTATAAAGGTGGGGTTGGTCTTTGGTGGAAAAAAATCATTTGGTAGAAGATCAGAATATCTATTCGATTTTGACCAGATTAAAACTGTAGGGCTTGATTTGAATAGACTTCTAACAAAGAAGATAGAAAATGCTCTTCTGAGTTAATTCTTACACTAATCGAAATTCGAGTATAATCAAAACAAATTCTATTGGTAATTGTACGAGAATCACAGACCTAATGATCCCGAAACGCCAGCACCTCTCCTTCAAACCCCACATCTATCGTTTTACACGGACCATTTCGGTGTTTGGCGATGATGAGTTCGGCCATACCTTTGCTTTGGCGGCCGCTTTCTAGTTCTTCAATGCCATAGTATTCGGGGCGGAAGGGGAACAGTACGATGTCGGCATCTTGTTCTATGGCACCGCTTTCGCGTAGGTCACTTAGTTGGGGGCGCTTATTGGTGCGGCTTTCGCTGGCGCGGCTCAGTTGCGATACTTCTATCACGGTAATGTCCAGCTCCAAGGCTATTTGTTTGGTGGCTCGGCTTATCTGGCTTATCTCGTTCTCGCGGTTACGGCTGCGGTTACCATCGGGGCTGCCGTTCATCAGTTGCAGATAATCCAACACCAGCAGTCGGATGCCATGTTCCTGTTTCAATTGCATGGCGCGGGCGCGTAGTTCCATCACGTTCAGGCTGCCATTGTCGTTAATGTATATGGGCGAGGCAGCAATGCGGTCGGTCTCCATACGCAACAGGTCCCATTCGTGGTCGTGTATTTTGCCCACCATCAGCCGACTATAAGGTATGCCCGTGCGAATGGACTTCAAGCGCAACTCTTGCTGCCTGGCGGGCATCTCTAAACTGAACAGTGCCACGGGCTCGCCTAACTCTATCGCCACATGGTTTATCACACTAAGCACAAAGGCCGATTTACCCATGCCCGGTCGGCCAGCCACTTCTAACTTCATACCTTGCTGTAGGCCCGATATAGCCGCGTCAAACTCTTTAAAACCGCTGCTGATGCCTACTATGCTTACTTCGTTCTTCCAGAGTTTGTCTATCAGTTCCAAGTTCTTTTGGGCCACGCCACTTACGTGTACGCTGCTGTGTTGGTGAATGCCCGCCCGTAGTTTTATCAGTTTCGATAGTTGATCATCTATCAGGTCGAACACATCTTCCTCTTCACTTCTGGCAATGGCGTGTAGGTTGCCGCCCTGCTGCATCAATTCGCGCAGCAAGTATTTTTCTAGCAGAATATGGATGTGTACTTCTAGGTGAGCCTTGCCCACAGCCTGCTCGGGCAGCGAGGCTAAAAAGACCGTTCCCCCACATTGGCTAAGTTGGCGGGTGCTTTTCAGGCGATCGCGCAGGGTAAGGGTATCTACGGGTTGCCCCTGTTGATACAGCCACTGCATAGCCACGAATACCTTCTGACTAACGGGCAAATAGAAATGCTTAGGCTCCAATCGCGACATGGCCACGGGCAGGGTATCAGGGTACAATAGCAGTATACCTAGCACACAATGCTCTACCGCCGTGGCATGTGGCGGCACCATGCTTAACACAGGCGCACTCAATTGGCTAACAATGCTTTACGATGATATAAATAGCGATGAAACTGCTTGCGCAGTTCATACAAATGCCCCGCGGCCGTGGGATGCTCGGTGCAAAAAGCAGCTACCAATTCCCTTGGTTCACCAATAACATGATGGGCCGCACAGGTAGCCGCCAGCCATTGAGCATTCTCGGTACCCAGTAACTGCCCCAATGCCGAGCTTTCTTCCTTAGGGATATGCTGGGTATGTATAGCTGTTTGTGGATCGGGGGCAGCCTCAATAGCGCGCCTGCTGCTTGGTATTCGTTATAGTGCAACACTTTTACCAGCGTGTAATGCGCCTTGGGGTATCGCTTAATGCAGCCCATGCGTTCCAGTTTGGTCAGTTGCCGCTGGGCGGTGCTTGGGGCAATGCCCAGTTCGCCAGCACAGGTGTATCTGCCAAATAGCATTTCGCCACGTTTCAGTAGCACCTCGGTACGTCCGCGGCCCGTTCGCATGGCAATGGTGGTGGGCTTAAAAGCCGCACGCAGCAAACACCACAGCCACAATCGCAGCAGATCGCCATTTGCAAAAACGGGATGCTGCAGCACACTACGGTACAGCTTCACGTAGCCCGCAGGCAGGTCGTGATGAGGCATAGTAAATAGGTTTTTAGGGTAGGGTTAGATAGCTACAGAGCGTAGGTATCTATCGGTTAAGAAGCTTTCTAATTGTTCTTCCTGCGCTTTCGCTTTCGTTTCTCGCTTAGCAGGTCGCGTTCGTACACTAGGTGTACCATCAGATCTGATGCTTTCCAAATGGGGCGATCCTCAAATCCGGCATCGCCGGCAAATGGGTCTATTTGGACATCGGGAAATAATCTTTTCATGGCCACCTCCAAGGTATCTACTGATGGGGTGGCGGTAAGATAGATCTCGTTGTCCAGCTTTACTTCAACGTGTGTAATGGTCATTATCCCTAACTTGCTTTTTTCGAAAGTGGTAACGACACATTGATGTTTATTATTGAATAATTCTGCCACTTTTCGGTCACAAAGCATTGTAACCAGTGCAATTGTTCACCCCATTCCAACTGTTGCCACCATAGCTGAAAACTAAGCCTGTATTGCGTTTGGCGATGTTCCAAGCGCTCGGTAATAAAACTTTCTAGCTCTACTGTAAAAAACGTACGTTTTCTACAGTAGCGCGCTAAGTGTGCAATGGGAATGGGGTAAATTTCATCTTCTGTTTCCACCATTAGGTAATGCCCACGGTGGTAATACGTATCGAGTAGCACCCCCATTTACCCTCGCTCCCATTTTTCCAGGTAATGTATCTTCTTCCAATGGCCGCCATTGGCGGGTAGGTATTCCCCAAATAGTATTCGGCCTAATGTTTTCATGCTTTCTTTAAAGCGGCGGATGCTGCGTTTCGTTTTCCAGCTCATAACAAGGTGTTTTTAGGTTTCAGGTTTATCTTCTTCTGTGTTATCAAGGTGCTGTACGCCCCAGTAGAACACGGTTTTATTGGTAAGCCCATCGCGTGAGCGGTGTAGCGGGATAATGGTGTAGTCGTTCTTCCCCCAGGTGATGCGCTCAAAGCTGCGCAGCTCGTTAAGCCGGGCCGATGCGCATGATTTATCGATACGCAATCGTTGGGCTATCTGCCGGATGTTGAGGCCGCGCGGATAGCGCAGCATTAATCTAAATATCCGGCTCTGTATACTCTGTTGCCGATCGGTGATCTGGCGGATGTCTTTCATAGGCATTATGGTGGTCATCATTTTTGTTTGTTTTAAGCATAGGGCTCTTTCTCAATAGCTCTCTTTCCGAATTGGCGGCAGGCACGCATGGTTTCATCATTGGCACCGCGCTTACGCAGTTGTATCAGCTCGGTGTTCATGGCACGATCAATACCTTCTTTACCTTTTACCCGACCTATTACGGTGCAGAAATGGCCAAAGGCCTTATCGTCTACAGCAGGTTTGGTTTGCTTAAGCATGGGTTGGTATTTGGCCCAAGCATCGCGATTTAAGTCGCGCCCAAAGGCTTTACCTAGCGATTTAGTGGCGTTTTTCAGGCACTCCGTTTTCAAGTGCGGCAGGTTAGTGGTAAGGCTATCGGTAGTACCCTGCTCTTCGTTATTCACTAAGGGAAGAGCAGCCACTCCTACCCTAGTTATCCAAGTTTTGGCAATGGGGTGAAACACCCGTAAATTTAACTGACCGTGTAGCTGCTGGTTATCAATAGCGTAATTGAAGTCGGCCAATTCCCATAGGCCAAAGTAGTACTCATCCAGCCGCATTTCAATGGCCGATATGGGTAGATAGCGGCCATCGTTTCCCTCGCGGGCACTGCACAATTCCTTATCATCGGGCCGCACATGCAGCAGCCGCTGAAAGTTCTGTAGCCGCAGTTCTTCGCGGTAGGCTTTACCATCGTTTATGTCCATTTGTCGCCTGGTATCCATCGTGCTGTAATTTGCTGTAATTAATGGGTGGGGCTAGCGTATATCGTAGTAGCTCACGTCTTTAGGTTCGGGCACGGTGCCTTCAAATTTGTAGCCTTTAACTATGTGGGCTCCCTTCCAGCGCACCTCTTCTTCTAGTTTGCGCAGGTTGGCCATAGTGCGGTAGTGCGGGTGCCGCACTACCTTGCCCGTAGCATCGCAAGCAATACATATGCGGCTTTTGTGATGAAAATCAACTGCGGGCAATTCGGTGTGGCAGCTTATGCACGTTTTTACTCTTCCTCTTTTTCTTCTGCTCATGGCTATTGGTATTTTAATTGTTCGCATTTCAGGTCATCGTACATTTGGCGGGCCAGTCGGTAAAGGCCCATCTCGCGGGCAGCTTTTATCAATCGGCGGCCTTCCCCCATCTGCATCAATTGCAGCGGACTATGATCATCGAACTCGCGGCGTAGCAGGTTCTCCATTAGCTCTTGGGTGGTTTTGCTTGTTCTCGTCATCATTAGGTATAAATTTTTAAAAGTGAACGGTATTTATCTTGGGATTAAAAGTAGCTTACGGCTACTATTTATACTCTTTATTTATAGTTTTAGTATGCTTTGTGTGTTTTAGAGGCTTTAGCCTACTAAAAATTTATAACAATAGGAAAATGAAGGAATAAAGTAAGCCTGCAAAGGCTTTCAAGATGTTAACAGGTTTAATAACTGTAGCTATAGTAGCCTTATCAACAAACGTAAGAGCCTGAATACCAGTGTTTATTTGCATTTTCGAGTTCTTAAATTTATATTTCGTTATCAGTATGGACCAAATGTATAAACTTTTGTTTGAAAATTCAATACCTTTATAAAATTAAATTATAACCGTGAAGAAAAATTATAGGCAAGCAGACGAAAAAACCTTGCGGCAACAGGGCAAGCGACTGGAACAATTAATGGCCGCCCTAGAGGTGAACCAATCGGCCCTGGCCCGAAAGCTAGATTGCCGCCAGCCACTTATAAGTGCCGCGCTGCGAGGCACCACCCCCCTATCGCAACAGAATAAGGTGCTACTA
>CAYGTK010000219.1:0-6411 GCA_964352775.1 uncultured Chitinophagaceae bacterium | reverse complement strand
CTTTTATGGTATATCTACCTACCGTTTGTTTTTATTAGTGAAACCTTCGTATTTATTACCCTGCCTGTCTTATCTTTAAAAGCATGCAATTGTTCTACTCGCCTACAGTCAACCAAGGAATTATACATTTAGGAAAAGAAGAAGCCACACACTGCTTTAAAGCGCTGCGCAAGCAGGTGGGCGATACCGTAGAGGTAATAGATGGCAAAGGCCATTGGTACCTTACCGAAGTGGTAATTGCCGATACGAAAACGAACGAATTACGTATTGTTTCAGAGAAGCCAGCATTGGAAGCCAGGCCCTATCACCTTACCATTGCTATTGCCCCTACCAAGAATATAAGCCGCTTTGAGTGGTTCTTAGAGAAATCGACCGAAATAGGTATTGACAGAATTGTGCCTATAGTAACCAAGAACAGTGAGCGTAAGGTGATAAAACCTGAACGGCTGAATAAGATACTAGTAAGTGCCATGAAGCAATCGGGCAAATCTACTTTGCCAGAATTAGTAGAGCTAACCCCATTTAAAGAAGCTGCCGATAAGTATTTTGAGCACAAGGGATGTAATTACGTGGCATCGTGTGAAACGGAACTGCATTTGCTAAGCTCAGCATATAAGCGTCGGAATAGCGTGACCATATTCGTTGGGCCAGAAGGAGATTTCACCAAAGAGGAGGTGGCTTATGCGGAAAGCCTAGGCTATAACCCAATAAGTTTCGGCGCTAGCCGTTTAAGAACCGAGACGGCGGGCATGGTTGCCTGCCAAAGCATTTATTTGTTGAACCAATAGAGCTATATTTGCCCTATGCGCTTTTTCCTACTCTTTATATTGTTTTTATTACCTGCAATTAGCTTTTCAGAAAATGCAGGATTGAAGCTTGCCCTATTGAAATACAATGGTGGTGGCGATTGGTATGCTAACCCTACGGCATTGCCCAACTTAATTGAGTTTGCCAATGAAAAAGGCGGAATGAGCATTTATGAAGAACACGACGAAATAGAAGTAGGTAGCCCTGAGTTATTCAACTACCCATTCGTTCACATGACGGGGCACGGGAACGTGGTGTTCAGCGATCAAGAGGCTGATAACTTGCGTAACTACTTGGTAGGCGGTGGCTTTATGCATATTGACGATAACTATGGTATGGACCCCTACGTGCGCAAGGCGATGAAAAAGGTGTTTCCGAATGAAAACTTTGTAGAGCTGCCGTTTCAGCATCCCGTTTTTCACCAGACCTACGATTTCGATAAAGGCGTACCTAAAATACATGAGCACGATGGCAAGCCGTCGCAAGCTTTCGGTATTTTCATTGAGGGACGACTAGTGTGCATTTACACCTACGAAAGCGACATTAGCGATGGCTGGGAAGACCCTGAAGTACACAACGACCCGGAAGAGGTTCGGCAAGATGCCCTGAAAATGGGCTACAACATTCTACAATACGTTTTTACGCAGTAGATCTTTATTTATCTGTTTTACAATAGCTGGGCCGCCATATATATAGCCTGTATACAATTGAACTAGGCTAGCACCTGCTTCTAGTTTTTCAGCAGCATCGTCACCGTTCATAATTCCCCCTACTCCTATCATCGGTATACTTCCACCCGACTTTTGGTTGATGTAGCGTATTACCTCGGTACTTCGTTTAGCAAGTGGCTTACCACTTAGGCCGCCATTACCTATGGTTTCTAGTTCGCCTGTACTTGCCTTCAAGTTATCTCTGGCAATGGTAGTGTTGGTGGCTATCAGTCCATCAATTTTGGTATCCGCCACTATGTCAACAATGTCGTCCAGTTGCTCATCTGTTAAGTCGGGAGCTATTTTTAGCAAGATGGGTTTACGAATAGGCTTGGCCTTGTTCAGATCTTGCAGCGTAATCAAAATATGGGTTAGCGGAGTTTTATCCTGAAGCTCACGTAAGCCAGGTGTGTTGGGCGAACTCACATTCACCACAAAGTAATCTACATAAGGGAACAAACCTTCAAAGCATTTAATGTAATCATCTACTGCGTTCTCGTTAGGTGTCACCTTATTCTTCCCTATGTTTCCGCCTAGTATGATGCTTTCGTCGCGGTTCTTTAATCTGGCTATGGTAGCTTGTAGGCCATCATTGTTAAATCCCATTCGGTTTATAAGGCCCTTATCCTCTGGCAAACGGAACAGGCGCGGCTGTGGATTACCACCTTGTGGTTCAGGAGTAACAGTCCCGATCTCAAAAAAGCCGAAACCAAAAGCAGAAAGATCTTCATAGTGCTTGGCATCTTTATCGAACCCTGCAGCTAAGCCAACGGGATTGGGAAACTTCAGTCCGAATACTTCTCGCTCCAGTCGTTTATCATTCACACCATACCACATCTGGAAGAAGTATTTCTTACCTGGAATGGACAAAATGGTATGCAACATACCAAGGGTGAAGCCATGCGCTTTTTCGGCGGGCATTAAGAATAAAAGCGAACGGATGAGTTTGTAAAGCATTGGGGCAAAATTAAACAACAGATCGGCTAAGTCATTCAATTAAGTGTATATTATGTGCATCACTTAGTTTAACTACACTATCTTCGACCTCATCTATGAAAAAGAAAGTTAACAAGCTCATAATTGGAGCTTCTGACAGTATCGACCTTCCCGAACTTGGTATAAAAGACTTGTTATGCAGGGTAGATAGTGGAGCAGCCACTTCTTCTATCCATTGTTCGCGTATTCGTTTACAGGAAAACGATGGCGAAGAGATTCTTGCCGTAAAGTTTCTTGGCCCAAAGCGCCCACAATACACGGGAAAGTTTCAATACTTCAGCGATTTTGATGAGCGAAAAGTACGCAGCTCTAACGGTGAGGAGGAATACCGCTACGTTATAAGAACAGATGTTGTGTTGTTCGAAAAGACCTTTAAGGCAGAATTAACACTTACCGACCGTGGAAAGATGAAATATCCCGTATTATTAGGGCGCGAACTATTGAAAAAAGGATTTTTGGTAGACGTGAACAAGCATAAACTATCGTACCGAGAGAAATTAAAAAACAACCATAAATGAAGATCGCTGTACTTTCTAGAAACAAGAACCTATATAGCACTAGCCGACTAGTAGAGGCTATTAAAGAACGAGGCCATAAAGCCTCGGTGCTAGACCATACTATGTGCTATGTGGTAATGGAAAAGGGTAACCCCAAAGTATATTATGGCGATGATGTGGTAGAAGTAGATGCTGTAATTCCGAGGATAGGTGCTTCAGTAACCTTTTATGGTAGTGCTATCATCCGTCAGTTCGAGATGCAGAAGACCTTTAGTACACTTTCTTCTTTAGCCTTAGTTCGTTCTCGTGATAAACTGCGTAGCCTACAGATACTATCAAAAGTAGGTGTGGGTATACCTAAAACTGCTTTTGCAAAGCACCCTAAAGACACAGGGCACTTGATAAAACAAGTTGGTGGTGCCCCACTCATTATCAAATTACTAGAAGGTACACAGGGATTGGGAGTAGTGTTAGCAGAAACACAAAAAGCAGCCAAATCGGTTATTGAGGCTTTTCATGGTTTGAACGCTAACATTTTGGTACAAGAATTTATTAAAGAAAGCGGCGGGGCCGATATTCGTGCTTTTGTGGTTGATGGACAGGTAGTAGGCGCCATGAAGCGCCAAGGTGCTGAAGGTGAATTTAGAAGTAACCTTCACCGTGGCGGAACAGGTTCGGTTATAGAGTTGAGCGAAGAGGAAAAAACTGCTGCAATTTTATCAGCTAAAGCCTTGAACTTGCGTATTGCAGGGGTAGATATGCTACAAAGCTCACGCGGGCCGCTAATTATAGAGGTAAACTCATCGCCAGGATTAGAAGGTATTGAAAAAGCTACTGGTACAGACATTGCAGGTACTATTGTAAAATATGTAGAAGACAATGCCTTTAAAGACGAAAGCCAAACCATAGATAAGATAGGGGCTTAGGCTCTAAAAAGTCTTTTTTGTGTCATAAACCTATTGGGTACTATACCGTTATTCTCAAAGTTTCGTTACTTTAAGGAAATCTTAATATTATGCGTACCATAAGCCTTCTATCCATAGTTACCCTTTTTATTCTTCTTTTATCCAGCTGCGATAAGGGACTTAGTAATACCATTACACCAGATATTGGTGAGTGTATTGATATAACTGTAGATGAAAACCGCTACGCTACTATTCAAAAAGATGATTACACTATCACTTCGGCCACTTTATTAGGTTCGTGCCTTAAAATGGTAGTTACCCACGGCGGTGGTTGTGGGGATCGTACTTTTGAGCTGATAACCAACGGTGCTATTTTTGAAAGCCTTCCGCCATTAATGAAAGTAAAACTGGGCTTTATTAATGATGACCCTTGTGAAGCACTGTTAACCTCTGAATTACAATTTGATATTGCACCAATGATAACGCAACAGACGGAAAAAGTAGTTATTCAACTAGAAGACTACGACGAAGTGTTTCACTACGGTTTCTAGAGTAACATCAATAGCTGTAAACAACCAGCACCCGCTCCTAATATACCACCCACTACTATCAGTATCCACTCATCTTGTTGAAAAACGGGGCGAAGAGTCCCTTCAAATTCGAGAGAGGTCATAGCCTTCATTTTGGTGCGTAATTCATCCTCTAGGGCTATCTTTTTGTGCAGTGGTGCTTCAATAGCTTTCAGCTCTTTGGGTAGTATACGCATAAATTCTTCCGCTATATCTGCCCGTATCTTTTCGTATTTCTCTTTACTGCTAGCTAGCGTAAGTAAGGGTTTGTTCAAGCCTGCGGCCTTGTCTATCTCCTCTGTTAACTGCTCTTGCAATTGCTCTATCAAATGATCGGCAGAACTGCCCTGCATTACATAGGCAGCTATGTTGTTCATGGTAAGTATCTCGTTAGCCACTAGCTTACCATAAGCATCGGCCACTTGTGGTTGGCGCTTGATGAACAGCCCCTGAAAAGTAACTATACCTAAGTTCAATGGTTTTAGTGGACGAAATATCAGCTTTAGTGCCAACCAATTGGTAACGTACCCTACCAGCAAACCACCCAAAGGAAGTATCCACCAGAAAGGGAAATTGTACCATACCAGCATTTGAATAATACCGAATAGAAACCCAAAGTAAAATCCCGATCGAGCTACGAATTGAAACTCCTTCTCCCCTACTTTTTGGAACAGTCGGTTAAGCAGGTCTTTATCTTTAGTAAGGTGTTCTACCACCATACTGCGGATGTCGAATAGGTCGTGTACCTCCGTTTTTACCTGATCTAGCATAAGCTCAACCATTAGTGGCGCGCGCATGGCCGCCCGCTTATAGATGGCCTGCTTGGTTTGCTTAGGTACCAAGGGCCAGGCAAATGGCATGTGCCTGCGCATGGCTCTATCCACGGCACGTTCGGCCATAGGTTCTAGGCGTGGCTTCATTACTTTAACAATGTCATCAGCATCAACACGAGCTACCATTTCATCAATATCCAACAGCTTGTCGGTCATTTGGTCAATGATGGTGCCCGCCATACGCTCTGCGCGTGATGGTATTATACCCTGCCAACCAATACCACCCCAGCCTTTAAATTCTAAAGGATAAAAGGTCATGTGTATGGCTAACTTATTGGTATAGTAGCCAATAAGAGCAGCAGTAAGGGGTATTACAAAATACCCTAATAAAACAAGATCGCTATCAATGGTCATTGCACTACAAAAGTACGGATAGAAAAGGCTTTTCTTAGGTCAAATTCTTAAATATGTCTATCTTCTGCACAAACCTACAACCTTGAATTATCGCCTATACATCTATTTGGCGCAAACCTTATTGACCGTAGCAGGGGTGTTCACCCTGTTTTTAGCTGCCTTGGGCTTTTTTGCCCCAGAGGTAATTGGTCAAGAGGTAGGCATAGCCGAACTTACAATTGCCGCTGAGAACGAGATACGTTCCAGCTATGGTGGTATGCATTTATTGTTCGCTATAGTATATATAGCTGGCGTAGTTAAGCCTCAGCTGATCCGTACGGCACTGATATTACTGGTAGTAGTTCAGGGCGGTTTCTTGCTTGGAAGGCTCTACAGCTTGGCCTTTAGTGGTATGCCTGAAGGAGAGTTCGTGTGGGTATGTATGGCCCAAGAAGCAGTGGGCGCAGGCTTTGCCACATTCTTACTGTGGCATATAGGTCTCTATCCGTCAAAGGAGTAAGTCTACACTTACTTCGTGCTTACCATCCCATAGGTGCAGGGTGTGTGCTATATCAATACCATCTAGGTAGTTCTTCATCTTCTCTATCTCTCCATCTTTTATGAATGGGTCGTTCCTTCCCAGCATTACATGCAGGTCTAGCTCTTTGGTCATCCTGCGGAATTCATCCCACTCCAGATCCTTTGGCAACTCCCCAGCAACTAGCCAGAATTGGTTCAGCACGGGTTTCTTTATGGTGAAG
>CAYGTK010000218.1:0-6480 GCA_964352775.1 uncultured Chitinophagaceae bacterium | reverse complement strand
CTTCTAAAGTACCGTTACTAATTATCTCAAGACTAGCGTCAGCACCCATTTCAATAACTACACCTGGCTCAATAATAAACTTTGCGGTATGGCGTGGGCGACAATTAATAACGTAGTCTACCGGCGCATTAGGATTGTTAACCAATGTGTAATCCTCTCTAAGATCAAAGTTGGGGTCTAAACAAAGATCAATTGGCGGGTCAATAGTACCCGTGCCCGATGTAAAACTTTGTGCTGTGCCAAAACTACTGGTAGCACCGTCGGCACAATTGCTGCGAACGTATACATCGTAAGCGGTTGAGGCAGTTAAGCCAGTAACGGCAGCCGTAGCGGTGGCAGACGTTCCAGAGGCTACCACACCAACATCGGCGGCATTGCCCGCAGGTACTACTTGCCAGCTATAGCCCTCAGGCGTAGGACTAGCAGCCACCCATGCCAAGGAAGCTGTAGTTCCACCAATGGCAGATACGGTTATTGCTCCGGGAGCGTTACAGGTTACTTCATCATCGTCGCAACTACTAAAGCTGGCGACTATGAAAACAGCCATCAGCATATACAATGCGCGGCTGAAAATTGGGTTGAAAGAAAAACTTAGATTGTTCAAGACTTAAATAAGTTTGTGATGAATGAATTTATGTTCGACAGCGAAAGTATCTCCACCGAGTAGTCATGAACGAGGAAAAAAAATAGCGTTTGTGATGAAAAACTGCTTTTAGTTGCCAAGCTTATTCTGTACAGGTGCAGTTAACGGCACAAATAGCGGAAAATGGAATGTTTTGGTGCAGCTGCGGTGCATTACCAAAAATGACCCTAGTGATAGCAAGGGTTTCAGGGCGGGTTTTGGCGGGTTAGTGAACTTCGGGAATACCCTATTAACAGGCACTTCCACCATAGAGGGGATATCCAAATATGTATATAGCTATCTATCAACATCCAAGAAATTGTTGGAAATGGAAAAATGAGCACAAATGACTGAAAATGGGAGTTTTAGACAAAAAAAAGTCAGAAGTTAGAGAACAGACTGGCGAAACTGAATTACTGCGTAAGATCCTATATTATTGCCTGGATGTACTATCATAAGGAACTGACTGCAATATCATATAGTTTCTATCATTGTCAAAACAATAGGTAATGTTAAGACTGTTCTTATTCACTACAAGTGTTCTAGGCTTAGTCAGTCTTTCATTTTCACAAAACAAGTGGGTACAGCTACCTGACTTTCCTGGACCACCAAGAAATAGTGGTGTAGCTGCAACATTTGACTCTAATTGCGATGGCATTGATGATTCAGCAATATATGGATTGGGATTTGATAGTGGTCTTGAAAACACGAACGATCTGTGGTGTTACAATTCCTTAACATGCCAATGGGACAGTATAGGCACTACACCTTTTACTATTAGAAGAGCTACAATGTTAAGCTTTGAGAATAAACTGTACTTTTTTGCGGGGTCAACAGGTAATAGCACAAATACTGACGAGGTATGGGTGTATGATCCTTTTGAGGATAATTGGGTTCGTAAGTCAGATTATCCGCCTGGTCCATCAACATGACATTCAGGCTTTCGTATAGGCAACAGGTTATACCTTGGGTTAGGCAACTTCAACACAGCAGCATCACCTATTGATAGTGATGTAGTTTACAGTTACGACCCTAAAAACGATAAATGGACCAAGGTGACCAACTTTCCTAATATTGCTCGTAGGACACCACTGTCCATGTCAATTGACACCGATAAAGATGGTGTGCCTGATAGAGCATTCATAGAAATGGGCGTTTCAATAAACGGACACGAACAAGATATGTATGAGTATCTTCCAAAAAGTAATACTTGGGTAAGAGTAGTTGACCATGTTAGCGGCAGGGCTAGCGCTATTGAAGGGGCATACCACAACAAAGGTTATGTAGGTTTGGGCTTTGACGGGGTAGAAGAGCAATCAGATATATGGACCCACTTACCTGACTTGCCTTCTAGTCCTGTTACTTCTTTATATAGTTTCGTTATCAATAATGTAGTGTATGTTTTAGGCGGACATTCTAAAAACGTGTTGCAGAAAGATTTTTGGTCTTACCTGCCCAGTCGATCTAGTTATTGCAATGGCCAAGTAAAGGAGACCTTATATATCCATGTAGACTCACTTTGCATTGACTAAAACCATTCAAAATTACAAGAGGACCAAGTGACATACGTTCTATATACATAGGCTTTAAGCTTTTCTTATTCTTAATACGGTTACTTATTCTACCGCTAACTAAAATAATAGTGCCGTTTACTCATTAAACTGAACCGTTCACAAGTCTTCAACTATTCACATTCAAAAATTACGTAACTTTACGTAAGGAGTTATGTACCTTGTTAACTGTAAATTTATCAAAATAAGTGAAGCGCCTTTGCTACAAGCCAGGTTCACTTTGACTACAAACAAACCTAATGTTAAAATATATTTTATTCTCATTAACTACCCTAGTATTTACTAATTTATCATACGCCCAAAATAATTGGGTGCAGTTGCCAGATTTTCCTGGTTCGGGTAGGGTAAGTGGTAATGCTATGGCATATGATTCTGATGGAGACAACATCAACGATGCTGCTATTTTTGGTTTAGGAAGAAATAGCAATTCTGTTGCGCAGCGCGATATTTGGCGATACAGTTCAGTAACTGGACAATGGGATAGCATAGGCTTCCCTCCTTATCCTATCCGGGCAGCAGAAGTACTTTCATTAAATAATAAGTTCTATTTCGTAGCTGGGGCCATCAATAATTCATTAAGCACTGACGAGGTATGGGAATATGATCCAGTGGCCAATAGTTGGAGGCAAAAGACCAACTACCCAGGCGGTGCAATTTACTCTAAGGCAGCCATGAAGATCAACAATATGCTATATTTTGGCCTAGGTAATGCTGGTTCTGCTTCATCGCCAAATCACACCGACAAGTTTTATCAATATGACCCTGGAACAGATACTTGGTCTACAATTGCTGATTTCCCTGGTTCGGCCCGTAGGGTACCCGTTTCTTTTTCAATAGATACTGACAACGATGGATCGCCAGATAGAGCATTTGTTGGTTTAGGTGCTGACGATAATGGATTTACAAATGATATTTACGAATACTTGCCGCAAAGTAATACATGGGTTCAACGGGCTGATTTCCCTACGAACAGAGCTAGTGCTATCGGACAGGCTTTTAATGACAAGGCCTATATAGGATTTGGCTCTGATGGAATAAATAATCAAACCGACTTTTGGGAGTATGACCCAATCGCAGATACTTGGACGCAGCTTTTAGACTTACCATCTAACCCTGTTGCGGCCCCAAATAGTTTTGTTATTGCCGATACTCTTTACGTAGTAGGTGGAGAGTCAAATGGAATTACTTTGCGCGAATTTTGGGCCTATTTACCAGCACTTTCGGGCGATTCAATTAACTATATCAATGGAAGTGTGTATGCAGACATCGACTCTAGTTGTACCAATGACACCAGTGATGTAAGTTTAGCTGGTTGGGTAGTAAAAGCAGAACCGGGACCGTATTATGGGGTAAGTAATGCTGATGGCAAATACCAAATTGCGGTACCACAAGGTAATTATCAAGTTAGTGCGATTATACCTGCGGCAAGTTCATTTTTGGCCCAACCAGTTTGCAATGCATCTGCTGGTTATAATTTGATGCTTACAAGTGCAGATACGCTAAACGGAATCGACTTTGCTCATGCAGTAAAGCTTTGCCCATTGTTAGAAATAAGCGTATCGTCTAACAGAAGAAGACGCTGTTTTAAGAACACCACATGGGTCTCATACTGTAACAATGGTTTAATGGAGCAGGATAGCGTAAAAGTATATGTAGATCTCCCTTCATTAGTATCCCTCGTATCTGCCAACACTCCTTTCACCTACGACAGCGATAGCAATTTGGTATTCGATATAGGTACGGTAGCCGCTGGTGACTGCGGAAGTATACAAATAACAGATTCTGTGTTATGTGGCAATATCACTTTCTTGGGCCTTACCCAATGTACCGAAGTTTGGATCACGCCAACAAGTCCTTGTTTAATTCCCGATACAACTTGGAATGAGGCAGACCTAAGTGTTACTGGAGCTTGTGCCGAATCCTTTGAATCGTTGTTTACGGTTTTAAATAAAGGAGAGGATATGACCGACTCTGTAGAACTGCGGGTATATGCTGATGCGGTTTTAGCCTTGGTGCAGAATATTTGGTTAGCTAAAGGTGATGATCTAACCTTGGCCATACCTAACACAGGGCAAACTATAAGGGTAGAAGTAGACCAGGTAGCTAATCACCCAAGTAGCACGTTTGCCAGTGCTACAGTTGAAGCTTGTGCCGATTCCATAACGGCGGTTAGCTTAGGCTTTGTAAACCAATTTCCAACTAATGATGAAAGCATAGATAGAGATATTGAGTGCATTAGGATCCTTGGTGCTTATGACCCCAATGACAAACAAGTATCACCAATTGGATGTGGACCAACCGGAATGGTTTTGCCAGGCACCTCATTCGACTACAAGATCCGTTTTCAAAACACGGGAACCGATACCGCATTTACCGTGGTGATTATAGACACACTATCTGAAAATCTTGACATCAGCACCCTTTCCATAGGTGCCGCATCACATCCATTCACCTACAACATAAGCGGAAATGGCAAGCCTATATTAACCTTCACATTTAGCAACATTCTACTGCCAGATAGCACCACTGATAACCTAGGTAGCCAAGGCTTTATTAAGTTTAGTATTGCTCCAAAAGGCACTTTAATCGTTGGTGATGAGATTGACAACCTTGCTGATATCTATTTTGACTTTAACCCACCAATACGGACTAATACGGTGCTCAATACTATTGGCAATAGAAAACCAGTAGATAGGTCGGTGTTGGATACCATACTATTTAACCCAAGTACTTCCATAGTCTACTTAGATGATAAAGGCACAAGTATTATACTATATCCAAACCCAGCTAATAACATGGTCAACATTTGGGTGCAAGATGGGGAGGGCCTAACATATGAGGTATTTATGATGGACCTACAAGGCAAACTCGTAGCCAAGCATCAAGCTGTAGGCGAACAAGTACTTTCCATTGACACAAAAGATGTTCCGCAAGGTGCTTATTTGGTACGAGTAGTTAGCTATGAGAATGAAGTGAAAGTACTCAAACTGATATTGGCTAAATAGATCTAAATATTGCTATTAACTAAAAGGCTAGCCTAGTGCTAGTCTTTTTTAGTATTCGCTAAGGGTATTTATCTTACACCAAAACAAGTGACATGCCCTACTTGGCCCATACCATTTTGAATGTTTCCAACTTTGAGCGATCGAAGCAGTTTTATGATAGTTTAATGGAAGCGCTAGATGTGCCTTCGCGGATAGTGCACGATGGTGATGAGATAAAAATTATCGCCTATCAAATTCCGCATGCCCCAATTTATTTACGCTGGGCAAGAGATGAAACAAAGCAGAAATTTGTACGCAATGTTGGTTTAGACCATCTCTGCATTGGAGTAGAAAAGGAGGAAGTGGTAGATAAAGTTTACCAACGGCTAAGTAACGAAGCGGATACCATTATAACCGTTACCCCAAAGCACTTCCCAGACTACACGCCCGATTATTATGCCTTCTACTTTCGCGATCCTGATGGGATACCTTTGGAGGTGGCGTATATTGCTTAAGAAGTAAATTAGCAACTTAACCAGGTACGGTAACCAAACTCACATCCTGCTGCATGGCCTCTGCCCTAGCGTTTTCAGTGAACACCTGTTTCATGAATTGGAAGTAGCCCATGCGACCTTTTAACATCAAGGGGCGATACATTAGCCAAACCAAGGTAGCCGTGCCAAATAGTAGAGTACGCATAAAGCTATTAATGGCAAACATGGTAAAGCTGCCCCTACCCTCGTTAAATACCGATAGCGTGAAGCTCTGGAAGTTGATGTGCAGCTTTTCATCGGCTAATATCTGCTCGCAAATGGCGGTTAGGGCGGGCGAATTGCTGGCATCGCGCAAGGGTTTGTAAAATATGGCCGCGCACACCTCGGCCGTAAGCAGCACCCGAATAGATAACTCTAAACCTGCCAAGTGGCGTAAGCCCCTAAACACACTATCTACCCAGTGGTCTTTTATTTTGGGGATGAGTTGGGTCTCCATGAATTTAGATAGCGCAAGCGAATGCCGCTGCTCTTCTTTAATAAACAGGGTTACCGTTGCTGCGTATTCCGACTCGCTAAACTCCGATGCGTATTGAAACAGTTGCTTGCCCTCGCTATTCTCTCCTTTTTGGAAATGCTGCAAGGGCTTGGTGAGTATTTTACGTTCGGCATTAGTAAGCAGGTAGCCATCGTGATACTCAATGTGATCTAAATGCTTCTCGTTTAGTTTGAAATAATTGTACCAGTTTCTAAAGTCCATAATGATGATTTTAGAAGGATAACTCCAAAATCGATTGGGCTGTATGTGGGTG
>CAYGTK010000217.1:0-6485 GCA_964352775.1 uncultured Chitinophagaceae bacterium | reverse complement strand
GTTTATACCTTCGGCTAAAATGTCACCACAAACTTGGAGTTTATAAGCGCTTTGAAGAGAGGTGCCGTCTGAATAGCCAATACCAACTGTATTTCCATCATCAAAAATCTGACTGCAAGTCAGGTTGCCATCAGCATCTGCCGTTTTAGGAACTCTATTTACGGCGGTTGAAGTAGTGCAGGCACTCGTTATTCCTCCACCCACACTTCCAAAATCAATTTTCTGCCATTTTGCTCTTCCCTTCTGAATTCCTGTATCGAAAGTTCTGACTAGTATGTAGTCATCGGTTGAAACATTCCCTGCCTCTTCATCAATGTTCAATTGCAAGGTTCCTTCCACGTGAAGAGTATGGTCTGGTAGGGCTACGCCAATACCAGTATGACCAGAACGTTCAACAACAAAAAGGTCTGTGGCGGTTTCATCTTCTATTAAAAATGCTTTGGTACCAATTACTCCAGTTGGTACATCGCTGGCCCTAACATGCAAGCGAGCTTGCGGTATTTCACCTCCAAAGATAGCTGAAGCACCACCTGTAGTTGAACCCCCTTGAACATTGAAAAATATCTCGGGGTTCGCTGAAACGTCAAATACATTAACTTGGAATCTTGACGTCGCCTGTGTTTGATTGTCAATAGTAAAACGAACTCCCTCTTCTCCGTAAACATCAAAATATTGATTTGTGGCGCCTGCCATGTCCACTCTTCCTATACCAACACCAAACTCATTTACAGTTAAAATATTTCTGTTTGGGCTTGGATTTGCTGCAGGACCAATTGGAACGTCACTTTGTATTTGGAGCGATTGTTGGCTATCGTCTAAGTCAAAACGAACTACGCCATCATCAGGAGTGCACAAAAAGCGGATATTACCTCTTGGTAAAATAGAAAGTAATGGTTCTGCGGTACTGTTATTGATTACAAATCCTGTTTGACCTGGCGTTACTTCGGTCAAGTCTACTTGCATTCGATTAGTATTCACTAATAATTGATTGATATTCGTACCTGCACCTAGCGTCATGTTTCCAGTTCCACCAAGGTCCTGAATTCTGCCATCAATCACACAATCTGTCCCGTTTGCGACTGGAACTCTACTGGAGGTGAGGTTTACTCCTCCACATCTGTCTACTGTCTGCCCCCACATCAGTGCAGGGCATAGAAAGGCTAGTATTATGATTATTCTTTTCATAACATACGTTTTTAGGGTGGCCTTTTGGCCACGGTTTTTTAATAGTAAATAGAAAATTGTGTTTGTAGCAACGAGACTCTTCCGAAAGAGTTGCTGGGGTTTCTCAGGTCCCAGCTTTGTTAACTTAGTGAAAAATATTGTTCTTCCAAAAAAAGAAGAGGCTAATGTTTGCTAATATTGAAAAAATACGTGTTTTAAAGTAGGTGAATTTCAGGTTGCCCTTCTACCCCAAAAACATCCTCTACCACTTCCACCTCATATCCATCATAAGGCCAAATGGGCTGGCCAGGTTGCCAGTTGTTTATTTGCTGTAGGCAGTGGTCGATGTTGCCGAAGTGGTGGCGGGCACTACTGTTGCGAAGCTTGCGGGCCATGTTGTGGCGTAAGTAGCTGTAGTGGTGCATCATAAGCTGTTGCCTAGTAAAGCTGTAGAAATTCTGGGCAGGAAGGATACCGCGAGTAGGATCTACCCGAACCGGGAAGCCCCTGCCTATGCGGGCGCCAGGTTTAATGGTGCAGATGAAGGGTACCCAGTAGCTCTCAATGGGTTTAAGACGATAAATGGGCTTTTTGTAGTAGGTATACAATTGGCAGGCGGTAGTATCATATGCGTGCTGGCTTATCTGCTGCTTTGCTGCTTGAAATTGTTGGGTATCGTAGTATTCATCATTATCTACAAATAAGAAATGGCTACAGCCTAGGGCTTCAGCTTCTTCATAACCCAATTGCCGTTTTCGTCGCTCGTTATATTGGCCCTGACCATGTTGGGGTTCATATTTCAGTAGATGAACCTTAGTGTATTGCTTTTGAAGGCGCTGCACCAATAGCTCCACATCAGGATAATACTCGCCATAGTTACTGGTGGTTTGATATACAATGATGACTACATCTACTGCTTCGTAAAACTGCTTTATGCTGCCCTCTAGCAATTCTTCACCATCAAAGGTGTTGTAAATGGCGGCTAGGTTCATGGGTGCAGGGGTTCTATCATTATAATGCCCAATTTGGCGCCAGCCGCTTTACCATTGTAGGTATAAGCGTAGCCTTCTTCGCCATAAATACTTTCTATGGCTGGCTGTATAAGGTCCCAGTCTATGGCACGACGGCGGTAGGTATTGTACTGCAGATCGGGACGGTAAGGCACGTGTACGCCCGACACTACAATAACTGGTTTGCATGCACATTTGGCCAATTTGGGTAGCCAATAATGCACTGCATTGTCCGACCCCCAGCGGGTATTAAAATAGAATAGGGTCGGGCCTGTCAGTTTAGGGCAAATAGCCTCTAAAAAGGGTTCTGGTAGGTTGTTTATGAGTGTTACATCGCATCTATCGCCTACTAGTTTATTGGCATGCTTAAAGTAGCGTTCATCCTCTTCCACCCCATAGGTGTGTGGGGCCATGCGGGCAAATCGGGCGGTAGTACCACCCATATAGATGCCTACTTCTACCACATCGGTTATTCGATTATCGTACAGGAGATCTTTCATGGCCAGTTCCATGTAATGATCGCCCCAAAAACCAGCAATGTGCTGTTTTAGCGCAATAGATGACTTCATAATTAGGGTATAAAAATTAGAAAATGAGACTAGTTAGGTCAACTAGTACTATAGTTGGAAACCATACTTCTGGGCATGGCTTTGCTTGGTGGTGTAGCGGTAGTGCAGTAATTGCTGGGCAATGAAATACTCCTTTGTAAGCAGTGGGTTTAGGCGGTCGGCATAGTCGCGGTCTTCACCATAACGTAGGTCTTTAAAGCCTGCCTGTAGGGCCTTTTCGCGCTTTACGGGGTTCAGGTGGTTGATGGGGCGAATATAGTCGAACCCAAACCTCTGTTCTGCCCAAGGATAACCTAAGCGATGGGTAAAG
Organism: uncultured Chitinophagaceae bacterium; assembly: GCA_964352775.1. Lineage (GTDB taxonomy): Bacteria > Bacteroidota > Bacteroidia > Chitinophagales > CAIOSU01 > CAYGTK01. The sequence goes on along the minus strand of CAYGTK010000217.1, from coordinate 3,432 downwards.
GTCTTCTTGTTTTGGCCATTTGTGGTCATTACAGCGTGCAGTCCCATGCAATCAATGTCGGTCTGCTGCGTACCTTCCAGAATAAGATCTATATAATTTTTTGCAGGCCAGTCATCATCATCAAAAAATACTATCCACTCACCTTTGGCAATGTCTAACAAGCTCTGTCGCTTTTTACCGATGGATAGCTGCTTGTTATCCATAGCAAAAAGCAGTTCCACAGGTTTATTGCCACGTTGTTTCAAAAACTCTTGTAGCAGTAGCTTAAATAGCTCTGTACGTTTTACCACGGTGGGTATTAATATGCTTAGTACTTTATTCCCCATCCTTGTTGTTGGCTTCTGCTGTTAAATTGTTGCTTGCCCTGCTGCCAGTGCTGCTGACTTTGTAAATAGGTGGCATCTACTTTTGTAAAACCCTTGCTGTAATGCCGGTGTGGAAATTTCAGTGTACGGCCATCTACAATAGCACCCAGCCGTAGGCAGGTTTCATACAGATCGTTATCTACGAACATACTGCGATAATTGGGATGCCACATGTAACCAAGTTTGGTGTATAGCTCACGGTTCATTATTGGAATAGTAAGCAGGTTGCGATTCTTTTGGTAACAGTCGTCTACCTCTAAAATGGCAGGGCGGGAGAGGGGCTGCAACTCGGCCACTTTTCTATCCCAATTACGTGGGCAACCAAAGTCGTCGGACACATAAATGAGCACATCGCCCGTGGCACTTTTTGCAGCTATATTGGTAGCCTGCACCACGTTCTGATTATCGCTTACCACTATATTCACCAGCCCTTGTAGGCGAGCTTTGTATGCTGCGGTATCGTCCCGCTTATCTAAGCTGAGAATGTACTCTACTTGATGCTCTCTGCTAAAGTGGCCCATCCATTCGCGATAGGCTTGGCGGGCCATTTCGGGGCGACCATAACTGGGGTGTATTAGCGAGAACTTCATGCTGCTGTAGCGGTTTCGGCCTTGCTGTAGTGCTGTACTAGCGTGATAAGCTCGCGGTAATGGTTCAGCCGCTCATCGTCGTTCACAAAGTTGTTTTCGGCAAACTTCTTTAACAGATGCTTCATTATGGCGGTGTCTTGTTCTTTTACTTTACCATCCTGCTGCAATAGCTCGCGGCTATGGGCCAAGGTATCTTGCAAGTGGGCGTTCAGGTGCTGTAGTTGTTGCTGTCGCAATTGCTTTTGCTTATGCAGATCTTTCTTGAACTCTGCCAAATAGTGCTGCTGACTTTTCCACTGTTCGGTATATACTATCTCTTCCTCACATTTTTTAGCGTACAGCTCTTTGTATTGGTAGGTTTCAATTGGGTCAGTACTTTCGGTGCTTAGCTTTTGGTAAAGGGTTTTGCCTTCGGCGATCACTTTCAGTCGCTGCTCTAGCACAGCTATTTTCACCTTTACATCTTCTAGAATTTGGGGTAGTTGGATGCGCTCCATTTGTAGGGTTTAGTTTGTAGGCGACAGTCCACGGTCGATAGTCCATGGTGTCCATTCATTTATAAGAAATGATTTCAGGAATTGATTTGACACCCAGATCGGTGTCAGTTCTCAGGAAGAAAACCGTGGTCAGCAGACTACCGTCCATCAACCAACAAAGCAATAGTTCAAGTATAGTTGCTTTTTGGTACGTGGCAAGTATTGAGAAGAAATTTGCAGGAATTTCTTGAGTGAGACAATTCAGTAATTGTCCATAGCCTCCGCCCACGGATAAGTGTGAACTGAGGGCTACGAACTACTGACTATATATTACTTAAAAACTACCTTCTACCTGTTGGTTGTATAGGGTTACCTGTTGGTCGCTAGTGTCTACCACATTGTTAACTATACGTAGGCTACCTACCTCATCTGCTATTACACCACGTAAGTCTTCGGCGGTAAAACCAAGGTCGCCCTCCAGGCTTCGACTAAGTGCTGGCGAAACAGATACACTTGGCACTACACCCCCAGCAGCAAAAAAGCGCTTACCACCCACGCTGGCATTAATATCACTTACCTGGCTTAGCAGGTGCGGATGGTTTTGTATGCCTTTGTTGATCACTACTTCGCCACCTTCAGCTTCCATCATTGTACCACCTACGGTAAACGGTACGCCACCATTAGCGTGTGATGGACCGCTTATGGCTCCGCCATCGGCAAATGGGATGATACCGCCTTTTTCTAGTTTCTGTTTAGAGATAATGGCAATTTGTGCTGCAGTAATAGCTGCGGCTGATGCGATACCAATTATACCCAATGGACTTGGTGGTGGGCCATATTTGGCAATAGCGCTAAGTGCCGCCTGTGCGCCTTTTATAATGCTTTCTACAATAGCTATGCGTTTCTCCCGCTTCTTCTGTTTCTTTTCGGCTTGCTCTTTCTTCTTGGCGTATAGGGCTTCTATCTCCGCAGTTTTCTTCTGCTTTAGTTCTTCGCTTAGGGTACTATTTTTTACTACATCAAGCTCGGCTTGCTTTTGATCTTCAATACGTGCAAGCTTATTTTGATGCGCCCCCTCGAACAAGTCGCCTATTTGTCCCGTAAGGTCTGATGCTAGTGTTAAGGTATCAGAGAAATTCTTTACAGCCTTTTCCCTAAGCTCTTTCAGTTTCTCTTGCTTCTCTTCTTCAATAGCTACAATGGCATCGGCATTGTCTTTGTTTAAGAATTTTTCTCGCTCAATTCGGGCATCGTATTCAGAATTAAGTGCCTTTCTTACTTTTCGTATACCCTTGGCTTTTTCGCGCTCGTCTTCAAGTCTTTTTACATTGGCATCTAGCAAGCCTTTAATGAAGGCTTGAATACGGTCTTGAAATTCCTGCTCCGACTTTAGTCTCTTCTTTCTGTTCTCATTCTCTTTTTCTATCACCCGATCGGCAATTTCTACGCGCTTGTTGGCTACCTCTTCTGCTAGTTGGGTAGTGTCTTCACCAAATTTCTCATAAATAGATAGCCTGTTGGTAAGCAACATATTGTCAAGCATAAGTAGCTCATCGTTCAAGTCTTGTTGAATTTGAGCTTGTTCTTTCGCTACTTCTTCAGCCGACTTGCTAGAGTTGGATAAAGCTTTTAATCGTTCAGAAGCAGCCTCGGTAGCCTGTTTTCTAAGTCTTGAGAACGACTCTTCTGAATTTTTTAAGGCTTCTGCAAAGGGGTCTACCGTAGCAAATGAGTTTAGCCTATTCTGAACAACATCAAGTAGACTGTTTATTTTCTTAACGTTCTGTTCTAATGCTTTAGGGTCTAGTTTTTCTACCTCAGCCTCTAGCTTGGCACCTGCTTGTTGCAAGTTAACCCGCTCACTGGTTAATATTTTTTCTTGATTGATACCCAAGGCTTTTACATTATCACCAACGGCTTCAATGTGTTTATTTGTATCAATTAGCGATTTAGAACTTTCTTCCGTATTCTCTTCAATTGAAGACAGTACTTGGTCGTTTG
>CAYGTK010000216.1:0-6489 GCA_964352775.1 uncultured Chitinophagaceae bacterium | reverse complement strand
TTGCTCAAGGCCAAAACTGCCAGTAGACAATCCTTGAGCATCGGTAGCGATAATTTTAGCATTCTCTTGAAAAATCAGCAGGAGTTTTTCTCTGGTGCTACTTGAAGCATCGGAGTAATATTCTCTAATGGCAGTGGCCACCTCTAGTTCGGTAAGTGGTTTTACTTCATATTCAGTTTCAGCAGCTGGTTTTTGTTGGTGTTCGCTGTCATAAAACCCGATAACTAACAATACCACTAACGCTATTGCCGAAGCCATGGCGAAATAGATACGCGACTTACTAAATTTTGCTTCTTCTGAAGCCCGTGTACTCTTTTGTTTTGGTTTTTCCTCGGGCTCATCTGTTGGTTGTTTTGGCTTTTGCTTTTCCCTGCGCTCTTTCGTTGGTTGATTGTCGGGGTAGCCCATTTCCACTACCAAATCAGAACCGCATATGGGGCAATTTGCCGGCTGCCCCTCTTCTATGTCTATCAATACTCCATTTGATGAATTAGGGCATCTGTTGGTTTGGAGTATATTGCTGCAATAGCCTTTCATATTGCCGGTGGTTTAGGTGGTTCTGTCAGTTTTATTAGGGTCTTTCGATGATAAAGAGTGCAGTGCCTCGTCAATGTTATCAAAGTCTCTTAAATCTTTTTCAATCAAGTTCAGTACTTCAGCATCACCCAACTGTATTATATCAAGATTTGCGCTTTGGTCAGTTTTGCTATACAAGGCGATAGACCCAATTACCACCAGTGCTTCTTCTCCATCAGGCACCTCTTTCATTGCCTCGACCAGACCAATCGCTGCAGGCTCTTCTTCAGCATTTGTATGCATCTGCGGATTATCTTTATAGATTTCTAAAGTAGTGTGTAGTCTACTTAAGGCTGAAACCAATAGCTTGTTATCAAAGCTTGGTATTTCAATGACAAACCTTCTAGCTCTGACATCTATAGGCGAACTTTCATCTGGATGTTTAGAACCCCCATAACCAGAGAAAGTGCTTGTTGCAAGTTGTGCCAGTTTTTCAAGGTAGCCCCTATCTGCACTCCCGGTAATTAGTATAGGAACAAGCATGTTTTCATTTTGGCTTTGCCAAGCCTTATTCTTTAGCTGCTCAATTAACCTACTTTTTGGGCTTTGATCTATCCCTTTCCCCGAATTTGAATGAAGATACCCACCGCTAGTTTCTTGTTGTGAGAGTGATTCTTTCCAGTCTTCGCTGCTATCCGCCCCCCCAGTTGGTATAGTAGTGCGTTCTTTAGCCTCGTCGGATAGGGTATTCATTGCCTTTTTGCTAATCTCTATCTGCTCTTCTAATAATTTAATCTCCTCCGTATCTGCAAGGCCTTCTACCAATAGTTTTGTTTTACTGTTTTCCAGTTGAAAAATTCTATCTTTCAGCTTCTGCTGCTGTTGAATCATTGAACTGGAGGTTTCTTTTATTAAAGCAATGAGGCTATCAACCTTAGCTTTTTCCGATTCTTCAAAAAGTGTTGCAGCTCTCTCATTAGTAGTTGACCACCCTAGCCGCACATTGGTAAACTCTACGTTCAGTCCGAAGTGAGTTTCAATCGCTTTATGGACATGACCGCGTAAAAAATTAAGTATGTCAGACTGCATTTTAGGAGACATCTGATGCAACCCATCAGAACCTATACCTTGAAGACGGGTGTTTAAGTGCTCAGAAATTATCTTCTCCAGTTTATTAAACTCATGATAGCCACCATCTAAGTCATTGGCTTTAAACTTCTGCCATCCATTGGCGCTAACTCCCCAAATAGCATACTCTACAGTTAATGGCACCCCGTTGGTAGGGTCTGATGGTCGCACTATCATCACCTTAACTTCTCGTTGTGCACCCCTTCGTAATTTATCTGCCCGTGCTATCAACTCAGTTTCAAGTGGTTTAAGCGTAATTTCTTTACAGATTATATTCAGTTCTTCGCTTAATGCTTCTTTGATTTTTGAGATTAGAATGTCTTGAACCGGTAAATCGGCTGTTTTTTGCTGGTCCTCTTCTTTACTCGTTTTATTTGCCCTGGCATCTGGAACATTCACATTCGAAAAGTTCATGTAATAGTCCTCTGGGCTAGTCTGATGCAGCTCACGCTGAATTGTTTTTTGGATAATTTTCCAAATCTCCAGTTCTAGACTAACCGTTGGCGTAAGTATGGGCTTAACGTTGGCAAAGTCTCTAAACTCTCCCTCAACGATAAATTGCAGCCTAATGGGAACCTGATCTTTATTAGTAGCAAATTCTTCCGGATCGTCATCAGTATTTATTCCGTAGCCTTTTGTAGAATGAGCTAAGTACTCGTTTCGCTTATCAGATACGATAGTAAAGCCTTCCTTCAGCACTTTCCGCTGTGGACTCTCAGGAACAGAAGTAAATTGCCGAATTGAATAGCCAATTTGCCGCATTTTATCCTGCATCTTAAGCTTTATACTATCTCCGTTAAACTGCAGTAACAGCCATGCGTAATCATTGCCAAACACCTCGTTTTTAGTAAGCACCTCAAGTTCACTTCTTACGTAACCTTCTAAATCGACGATACCAGCATCTTTTGTTTTGGCAATATCCTCTACGCTTACGTTCAGAACATGCTTTACGGTTACCTTTTCGTCATAATTTATTAAGGTGCATTCAACTGGTATCTCAAATTCTTGCAACTGCTCTAGATTTTGCTGGTCTTCCAGTTCTAGGCTAAGCCTTTTAGTTATCCATCCACGAGCTTTCAGTTCAGGATTTAATAGGTCTTTCAGGGCAGTCACCAAGTTTTCCTTGGATACGGCAGTAAGGTCGTGTAGCTTGACATTATCTATTGTGTAAAGGCTCACTTGCTTTTTTATAAAAATGGCAAGTTCATGCTCTGGCAAATCGTGCAAAATGGCCTTGCTTTGGTTTCCTTCATCAATTACAAGTGTAACAAATAGCTTCAACCTTGGCTTTTCGTCGGAATCTGTTACCGATACAGGAAAAAAGCCGGTGCTTACCTCAATTAAGGTATTTTTACCTATCTCATTTTCAATAGTAAGGCTAAAGCTTGCACTTAGCCCTATACTTCCTGTTTTGATTTTTAAGTGTTGAATTAAGTCATCCCTATAATCGAAGTAATGGCCAACAGCATCTGGATGGTCTCGGTTAAACTCAATTACCCATTGTTCAATTAAACTATTCAAGGCGCTGTAGGGCGATGTTCTTACTCCGCTTTGGTGCATTCTTAGCTGTAAGCTACTTGCTAACATTTCTTCGCCTCCTTTTTTGCAGCTTACCTTATATTGAATATGTAATTTCCTAGAAACTGAGCTATCTATTGAATTCAATATCATGGTGAATTCGCCTTCCTTAACCAAATCAGTAGTAATTGCATAGTGTTTCACACCCCTTTTGAAATAAATCAAAGGACTGAATGAAATTTTCCTTCCACTCTGCCCATCTACTGATATTACTTGTGTAAATGGGCCAACCTTATGCCTTGGTGAGTCTACTTCTTGAATCATTTCTTCCATGCTATTTTTCTTTCCTGTTGTTTACCTTAAAAATGCTTTCGGATTGCTTGCCGGTATGCCTGAACAAAGGGCTTAAACCGTCTATAACCGGCTCGCAGTGATTGGAATTTTTTCTTGTTACTAAATCTGATTTCCTCGATGTCCGTGGAGTATCTTTCCAGCCTTAAAGAAAAGTGGTCTAGCAGTTCAACGGCCACCTCTTTATTGCTTAGCCCATGAAGTATGGCGGTAGCCAAGCCCCCCGGAGTCAATGCTTCAGATTGCGCACTTCCACCTTCTGGCATAGTAGCCCAAGTATGAATGGCACTTGTTATGCCCGCGCAATACTCATTTGGAATTAGCTTTCTTCTGGCATAGTCTAAAAATTTACTCTTGTTATATGGGTTTTTCTTTTCGGTGTCCGTTTTTGTATCATACCAATTAGCCCAATAGTCTCTTTGTTGATTGTAAAAATGGTCTCTTAAGGTTATATGGCTGAGTAACTCAGTTAATTGGGTGACACGCCTTTGCTTGTCTTGACCTTCTATTAGGTTACAGTACCAATTTTCCCTTTGTCGTACTGTTTTTGTCCATATCAAGAACAACAAAAAGTCAATAGCTACCTCACTGTGTTGCTTAAGTTCAAGCCTTGGTTGTGGGTTGGGAAGCCACTTACTTAACGCAATTAGATTTTGGTAGGGATTTGGAGTTTCAATGATGAAGTTACCCAATAAGCTATTCAGCTTAGGCTTAATCAATTCAGGGCCACGCAAGAGCGAGAACTTATACCATTTTAGAAATGGGAAGATTGGGAAACGATACAGTTTACGGAAAAAGTTTTTTGTGAATCTGGAGGTATAATCACCATCCGACTCTATAATGAGACGATATATAAGTGAGTCCGCGCACTCTATCAAACTATTGTCCTCATAAAACCTAAGTATCAGCTTATCTAGATAGGCAAAAGTATAGCCTTCGGAATTTTTGGGGCTAACCATAAAATTAAGAGCATCTTCAAGCCTATTGGTTTCTATGGGTGCACTATCGCTCAGTTCGATAATATTGGTGAGGTATATATATAAAATGTCTCTGCTTCGAGCAGCGCCTTGTGAACGGGAGTAGGTTCTTATGTTATCTATCACCAAATCGGCAAACTGTGCGGAAATGCCTGGTTTAAACAGTAAGCCTAACTCATAGCAATACTTTGTCAGCAAGTTGGTAAAAACACCATATCTACTGCCCATAGTATTCTTAGCTATCAGCTCCTTCTCCATCCGTTCAAATATTACTTGCGTAGCTCCCTCTTTCGAAATAACCGTTGTAAGGCCGCACTTAGTGAGAATACTATCTGGATCATTGTTCCACTGCTCCATGGGACTCAACACTTTCAACAATGGTTCTTCCATGGAACCTTCACTAGGAGTATCTTCTTTAAGCTGAGGTAGTTTTAGGAGTAAAAGCTCCATTAGTAGTTGGAACTCCACCAAGGCAATGCCGCTAAAGTTTAGGGCGACAAACATAGCTGTACGTTCTGCAATACCGAAATCCGTTTTACTCTTATCGGATTTACCTACGGAAGGTTTTTTTCTTAGCTCTATTATCAGCTGTTCAATTCCTTCTTTTCCTTTGAAAAAGGACCTATTAAATTTTTCATAAAAACTTAATTCTTTATCAGCCCACTCTGTTTCCAAAATGTTATCGAGTACTTCGCTTTTCTTCTCAGCCCAACCTTTCGGGCCTCCCATGTACAGCAATAGGGTTCTAAAATCTAAGTATTGGTAGCGTTCGTGCCAAACCCCCTGCCGTTTAAAGTACTCACAGCCATTATTGGGTGTGCAGATTAATAACAAAGAGTTGCTTTTCCTTAATTCACTTAATACATGACTCTTTTCTTCATTATTAAAAAAAAGCTCTTCCAGACAAAGCTCGCTAGGTTGATTTAATACATACACCTGTCTTCCTATTACTATACCCTTCTTTTCACCTACTTGGCTTTCAAAAAAATTGGATATCATTTGGCTACTGTACCGAGCTTGCAAGGGCTCCATAAATAACTCTGTTAAGTAATAACCGTTACTCTTTAATTGATGTAACAGATTAATTTTGGCCAAATGCAAGCCCACAATGGTGTGCGCGCCAAGACATAAGTAAAGATTGCTTTCAAGAAGACGAACCGTATCTTCAACGTTCCCCTTTACGATACCCAAAGCAGGCTTTAATATTTCTTCTGGATATTCTCGAGTTAGAGATGATGCACTTTGGTCAACACTATCAGTAGGGGCTTTTTCAAAAAAGTTATTTTGGACCCCAATTGTAGTGGAATTAGTACCGTCTCCGCCATAAGTAAAAAACTTATCGCCTTTACCTTCCTCTACCCCATCATCTTTCCCTATTTCTTTAGCCAGGTCTTTATTGGCTTCCAAATCCACGTCGATTTCTGGATCATCCTTTCCCTCATCATTTATTGCCCCCGCTTCCTGCCAATCTGGTTCGTTAGAACCCGAGGCTTGATTGCCCTTTGCACCTTCTTGATCAAAAGGGTCCCCATCTATGTCTCCCATCTCCTTCTATTTGCTGCCATAATTATTCTGCTGCCCAATAGTGATAGAACCTTTACCACTTCCACCCTTGGTAATAAAAGTGTCACCACCATTGCCACCCTTTGGCAACATACGTTCAAGCTCTCTAACCAGCTTCACCACCTCATCGTCTTCAGATTTTACTTCCAGTTCTTTCAACGCTTTGCGCAAATCCTCTTTCTGCTTTTCATCTTCGGGTTTCAATAACTCTATTCGCTTGGACTTATCTGGTATGTGACCTGCTAAGCGTCGCATCAATAGGTCTCTTAACTGCCCTATTGTCTTGTTGTAGACATCTTTGGCTCCTTCCTTAATAAAGGTGTCACCACCAGTAGCTAGCAAGGTTAGTATTAAGTCATTTAATTCCATGTTCATAGTTGATTCGTTTTTTTTCTAATGGAAATGAACATTAAGATAATTATTGTTAACAAAAACA
>CAYGTK010000215.1:402-6560 GCA_964352775.1 uncultured Chitinophagaceae bacterium | reverse complement strand
GGCTTGGAAGGGTTTAAAACCGTAGCCTTTAGTGTGATTCATAAAAACCAACTACTGTACGAACAGTATTGGGATGGCTATGGGCCTACCTCGCACAGTAATAGCTTTAGCGCGGGTAAAAGCATTGTTAGCTTGCTAATTGGTGCTGCAATAGGCGATGGACTTATTGATGGGGTGAACGACCCCGTAAGTGCATACTTACCTGAGTTTCAAGATGAAGCACGAAAGGATATTACCATAAAAGACGTGCTGACCATGAGCAGCGGCTTGGTGTGGAACGAAAGCTATTGGAACCCCTTTGCCGTTACCGCTCGTGCTTACTATGGCGATAAGGTAAATGAAACTGCACTGGAGCGTCAGGTGGAAGAGGCCCCTGGAAAACATTGGAGCTACAAAAGCGGTGATACACAGATACTGGCTATCATGTTAACCAGAGTAACGGGCATGACCCTAAGCGAATACGCCAGCAAGAAATTATGGCAACCCCTAGGCGCAGAAACCCCTGCCCTTTGGAGTATTGACAAAGAAGGGGGCATGGAAAAGGCTTACTGCTGCTTTAACAGTAATGCCCGCGATTTTGCCAAATTGGGTCAGTTAGTTTTACAAAAAGGAGGGTGGAACGGTAAGCAGATATTACCAAGAAACTATATGATAGAAGCCGTAAAGCCAGCAAATTATTTAACCGAGAAAGAAACAGACCTGCCCGCTACATGGTACGGTTACCAATTTTGGCTGATGAACCATAAAGGCTTTGAAGTGCAAGCGTTTAGAGGGATATTAGGGCAATACGTATTCGTTGTACCTGAGAAGGAAGCAGTTATAGTCCGCTTGGGGCATAAGCGATCGAATACCCAAAGTGAACACTTAATTCGGGATGATGTGCCTGTGATATTGGATGCTGGGCTAAGTTTGCTAGAGTGATGTTTTAGCTCCTTCCTTCTTTATTTGCCGTCACACTTGCTATTTTTACGGTAACCAATAACTATTAATTAAACGTAATGAAATATCTATTCTTTCTATGTGTGTTCATCACATCTACTATTCTATTTACTGGCTGCGATGTTACTTTGGAGCCAGTAGCTCAAGAAGTATGTGTTAACTGTATTAAGAGCCGCGAGATATGTTCTATCTGCACCAGTTCTGACGGAATACCTGTAGAAATATGCTTTGAAGAGGAAGCATTTTTAAGTGCTGCTGAACAAGCATGTATATCTGCAGGTGGATCCGTTCAGCGTACTACTGACACCCCAGCAGAGTCTTTAGACTTCTGCAGCTTTGATGAAGACGAAGCAGAGGACTGGAAAACAGCTCGTACCGCCGAAGGCTACGGTTGTTTGTAGTAGGTAGGTAAGTTACCAAACATCAGGCTATTGCTAGTTTTAGTAAATTTAGCATACATGAAAAGCCTTCTGTTCTGCATCTCATTCCTGCTAGTAACTCTTCCGCTTGCTGCTCAAACTATTGAGGGCTGTACCAAGGTATATATGCGTACTACGGAAGAAGTGCGCTATGCCACGCAGTGTGCTGAACAGTTGGCCGATTTCGTATTATCTAGGCCAGTAAAAGAGGGGAGTAGAGAGGTGAAACACGCCCGCAAAGTGGTCATCTCGTGGATGAATAAGTCGCCTGACCATATGCTTTATATAACGGAGCCTATCCTTAAAATAATCAAGAGATTAGAAGGTGGATTGTTTGCTGCATTTATGGCCAGCATGGTTAAAGGCTACATTGCTACCGAAGATAAAACGGGTAAAAGCGGATTGAAGATATTTGCCAACTACTTGAAAGACTCCAACAATAAGGTGGCGCTAAAAAAGGCAACAAAGCAATTCATTGCAGATGCTGAGAATGGGGAATTAAATAAGTATTTGAAAGACTAGCGAGCAATTTACTCGCGCGCAAAGTTGTAGGTAGAGGATTCACCTTCTACCGTAAGTGTAACGGTAAGCAAACCGTTGCTTTGCTGCACGGCTGAAAGGTGTATGGTCTCTACATCTTTAAAAATGGCCTTTACTGCATCAGGCCCCTGTAGTTCAATATCAGTTGTGCTTATACTAGCCCGTTCACCATCACGGTATTGGTGAACCATGGTAAGCGAAATAAGCTCATTCAATCGGGTGAAGTAAAGTACGGCACGTTCGCCATCAATGGTGGTGCTCCACGTACCGGTAAGCTCAAAGTCACCTTGTGCCTGGAGTGTGTTTGCCGCAAAGAATTGACTTAGCAGCAGCGCAGTAAGAAGGATATATCTTCTCATAGTTAAAGTAAGATACATAAATTGTCTACGCTTTTATACTTAGGATGCGATCTTGTATTTAGTAAAAAATTAACTTGTTAGGCGTACACTTATTTTGAGATCTAAATATTCTTTCCATTTTTTCTACTGAATAAATGGGGAATACTCCTAAAATATTGGATATATAGATCATTAACCAATGGAAGAGAGCCTAAAAGAAATACCAGCATCTAGCAATTTTGCCATCGCGTATTTCGTAAATACCCATTGCTGTTGAGCTTTTGCGATTGCCTTGTTCATCAGTGTATTCTACCTTTTCTTGAAAGCTGATGCGGTTACCATCGGTAGTGTAGTTCAATATGGAAGACTTGATGTTGGCGAAGCTTTTGTAATAATCGACCATACTGGCGCGAAACTTCTCTTTACCCTGTAGCTCGGGCAGCAAGGCATCGCTAGTGATATAAAACCACTTAAAATCGGCAGTCACATTATCTACTAGGCGATCTACATCTTGTTGGTTAAAGGCATCTACCTGGTCGTTCAACACCTTTAGCAGCAGCTCATCTTGTTGCGCTTGTGCGGTAAATAATAGGCTGGCAAAACAAAGGCTAAGGATGGTTCGTATCATGCTGTAATTTAATGCGAATAGTTTGGCTGGGCAAATTAGTTGGTAATAGGCTGTCAGTAGTTTGAAGCTAAAAACAAAATTTCTTTATTGTATTTTAGTTCTTCATGTTCAAATGGCTTACCATGCATAGGGAATACGAAGTAGCGGCATCAAGTGAGAGTGTGGTCGATTATTTTACTGGGTTTACGAGTAAGAATTTCAAAATAAAAAGAGGACATAGTGATGAGTTAGTGGCTTTCACACCAATTCTCTTTTCACTTTCGGAAGTTGATCATCGGTTCTTTTATGTTAATGTAAATATCAGAATCGCCAAAACACTTGATAATGCAGTTGTAGTGCATCAATACACTAAAATGCACCCGTTCAATTACTTAACGCTTATCGCAGTTGTCCTCATCACCTCCTTTTTTGGGTATTCGTACTTTACAGGATATGTAGATACGAATGGAACTGTTATCGACCTGAAAGTCTTTCTATTTACCTTTATCTTCTCAGCATTCACCTTCTTTTGGTTTTTTATGATCATCCGTTATCAAGAAAGTGAATTGATAGATAGAGTAAGCCAACACTTTAAATTTATAGAACAGGGAACTTAACGCCCCTTACCACTTTACCACCCGTTGCACAGCAACTGTATTTCCCTCGTCTAAAAGCTGTAGTAAGTATGTACCCGCTGCCAGTTGGGCTAGCGAAATAGTGGTGCTAGTGCCCGCTGTTGTGCCAGTTAGCAATAGCCTTCCGCTCAAGTCGCTTAGTTGATAGTTGAGTGGGGTTTGGGTGTTGCTTAGTTCAAGAGTTAATGCATCGTGAACGGGGTTGGGGTATAGGCTTAAACCTAGTTCTAAAGCCCTGTTGTTTATAGCGGTGGTATCAACTATGGTATCTTGTGTTTCCTCGGTTTGCAAGAAGAACAGCTCGCGCCCATCGCCTGAATAATCAGCCGTAAAGAGTAACATATCCAAGTCTTCTGCAAAGTAGGGGCCAGGTGTTTGGCGGCAAGCATCTATGGCAACGCTGCTGTTGTTTACTGGTTGCAATAATTCTAAGTGTGAGGTGCCATCGGTTTTATACAATTGCTCACCAAGCGAATCTGTTCCTAGAATAACGTAAAGCGTATCGTTATAACCCACTAAAGAATTTGGGGCTACACTAACGGTATCGGCCAATTGGTCGTCAATAAGAGTGGTGCTTCCATTTGCTGGGTCGTGAACATATAGTTTCGTATCGTCAGTTAAATTCAAGCTGGTAAAGAAGTAGAGCTTATCCTTAAAGCAGGTCATCTGCGCAGGTAAAAATTCACCATTCACAGAAAACACCCCTGGCATAGGCACAGGCTTGGTGCCCATTTCGGTACCATCGCTTTCCCAAACAGTGCTTACCAATGTATTAAAATTAATTACGGTGAAGTACAGTTTGCCATTACATACGGTAAACTCACTAACCCTAAGGTCAGGACCAACGGGGTCAAAGTCTTTCAATAGTTGGGTACCAGCTATGGTACCATCACTCTTCCATAGATCAACTCCGCTGCCGTTTATGTCAGCTAAAAAATAAAAGGCATTATCCCACACTGTAATTTCGCCTACGGACTGACTACCAGCAAATACAGGGTCTACATCTTTAAACAGCTGTGTACCCGCTGTGGTGCCATCGCTTATCCATAATCTACGGGTAAGGTCTACGCCTTCAGCAGTAAAATACATGTTGCCATTAAACACGGTAATATCGTTAATACTGGCTGCACCGCTAGGGTTTATCAATTTTACTAGCGATGTATTAGCCGCTGTACCGTCACTTACCCAAAGGCCTTCATCAGCAGTAGTGTTAGTATCATTAGCGGTAAAGTAAAGCATACCATTAAAGTCAGTAAGGTAATTAGCAAAATCAAAACCTACGGTATCGCCATCCATCACCTTAACTGTTCCTGCCTCAGTATCGTCGGTAGTCCATATCTGGTTAAATAGTGCTACGAAATACAACTGACCATTAAAGCCTTGAAGGTGAGCGGGGTTACCGCCTGGTCGGCCGTTTCGTATATCTTTTATTAAGTAAGTACCTGCTGGCGTGCCATCTGTTACGTGAAGTTCTAAGCCAAGTGTGTTGGTTCGGCCACCGAAATACACTTTCCCATTAAATGAGTGGTATTGAAATATGTTGTTACCCAGGTCAAGGTCTTTAAGCAGTTCTGGTTGCTGCGCGAATAAGGTCAACGATAGTAGTGCGAATAGAAGGGTGGATAGCTTTTTCATAGTTGAAGTGAATAGTTGGTTGAAAGTGAGAGGTCGAAAGTATTAAAAAGCGCTAGCATCAAAAAATATCATTTATCAGAGAAGAGATGTCAGCAGTCGCTTCTCCCTTAAACAGGTGAACTTTTAAAATACCCATCTCATTCTTACATTTTCTAAGCTTTGTCTACTACCTTGCATTTGCTACTCGTTAGCTTCGCAAAAAAGGACATTATGGATGTAGAAATTCTCGCCAGGATCCAGTTCGCTTTCACCATTGCATTTCATTATATCTATCCCCCTTTAAGTATTGGCCTCGGTCTGTTGATGGTCATTATGGAGGGTATGTATCTGCGTACTGGTAATAAGCAATACGAACAATTAACCCGCTTTTGGACCAAAATATTCGCCCTTACATTCGGTATTGGCGTAGCCACGGGTATAGTTATGGAATTCGAATTTGGCACCAACTGGGCCACCTACTCGCGCTATGTGGGCGATGTATTCGGTAGTGCCTTGGCGGCAGAGGGCATCTTCGCTTTTGCGCTCGAGAGTGGTTTCTTAGGCGTATTGCTTTTTGGGTGGAACAGGGTGAGTAGCAAGGTCCACTTCATTGCTACGCTTGGGGTGTTCTTCGGCAGCATGTTCAGCGCCGTTTGGATAGTGGTGGCCAATAGCTGGCAACAAACCCCCGCAGGTTACCACATAGTAGGCGAGGGGCTAAGCGCCCGCGCCGAGATAACCGATTTCTGGGCCATGGTATTCAACCCCAGTAGTGTTGATCGTATTAGCCACGTATGGATAGGGGCATTCTTAGCAGGTGCGTTCTTAGTACTAAGCGTACATGCCTATTATATCTTGAAAGGAAGGCACGTTGAAATATCTAAAAAGGCTTTTAAAATAGCATTGGGTGTAGCGGTGATCTTCTCGCTAGCACAGTTATGGGTGGGCCATAGTTCAGCAGATGGAGTGGCAGTAAATCAACCCGCCAAGTTAGCTGCATTTGAGGGGCACTTTGACGAAAAAGGCCCTGCCGACCTCTACCTAATAGGTTGGGTAGATAAGGAGA
>CAYGTK010000215.1:0-392 GCA_964352775.1 uncultured Chitinophagaceae bacterium | reverse complement strand
CCAAACCACCACAGGGCTAGCCTTACCAGGTGGGGTAGGTTTCCTATTAGAGCAAGATTTTGATCATGAAATAGTAGGATTGAACGCCTTTCCCGAAGACGAACGACCTACTGCTTTGAATGCTATATTCCAGTTCTATCACCTTATGGTAGCTATTGGTATGGCTTTAATAGGTTTGAGTTTAACGGGTGCTTTCTTCTGGTGGAGAGGTACTTTGTTTGAGCAAAAGTGGCTGCTCCAAGGTTTTGTATTTGCCGCAATATTGCCGCAGTTAGCCAACCAATTTGGTTGGTTTGCTGCTGAAATGGGTAGGCAACCTTGGGTGGTTTACGGTCACTTGCGAACTAGCGATGCCTTGAGCAATGTAGTTAAGTCCGAGCAGGTACTATTTA
>CAYGTK010000214.1:0-6618 GCA_964352775.1 uncultured Chitinophagaceae bacterium | reverse complement strand
CCAATATGCTCGCGGATACCAGTTGGGGTAAATTCAAATACCTTATCAGTTAAATCAGCCAACAGATCTCTATCGTGCGATACGATTATCATGGTACCATCAAAACTCTTTAGTGCATTCTTTAATACCTCTTTCGCCAAAAGATCTAAGTGATTGGTAGGCTCATCCAGTACTAACAAGTTGATTGGTTTTAGCAGCAATTTAGCTAAAGCAAGTCGCCCCTTCTCTCCACCAGAAAGCACCTTTACTTTTTTCTTTACTTCATCATTAGAGAAAAGGAAAGCTCCTAGTAAGCTTCTAAAGTTTCCTTCAAAGTCACCAGGCGCACCACTTTCTATTTCTTGAAGAACAGTTTTATCGCCATCTAGGCCGCCAGTTTGGTGCTGAGCATAATAGCCTAGTTCGGCATTGTGGCCTATTTTCAATTCACCAGTATGTTCCAGTTCACCAATAATAATGCGGGCCATGGTGGTTTTACCCATCCCGTTCTTTCCTACAAAGGCTATCTTCTCTCCTCTATTTATCTCTAGGTTAAAACCTTCAATCACTTTTTTATCACCGTAGTACTTGCTAATATTCTTTCCGCTTACTGCTATTTGCCCAAGCCTTGGCGCAGGTTGAAAACGGATAGTCATACTACTCACATCGTCTTGATCAAGCTCAATACGGTCTATTTTATCTAGCTTTCGGATAAGCGATTGTGCGAACTTGGCTTTACTAGCCTTAGCTCTAAATCGGTTGATGTTATCTTCTAGTTGCTTTATCTCCTTTTCTTGATTCTTCTGGGCATTCTGCATTTGCTCGTGCCGTTCCTCGCGAAGCTCTAGGTATTTACTATAGTAAGCCTTGTAGTCCTCAATTCGCCCAAGGGTTATTTCTACCGTTCGGTTGGTCACATTGTCTAGAAATACTTTATCGTGAGATACTAGAATAACCGACCCTTCATAATTTTTTAAAAATCCTTCTAACCAACCTATCGACTCAATATCTAAGTGGTTAGTAGGCTCATCCAGCAATAGTATGTTGGGGCGAGATAGTAAGATCTTTGCTAGCTCAATACGCATTTGCCAGCCCCCACTTAAGCTCTTTACGGGCTTATCCATATCCTCATCTAAAAAGCCAAGGCCCTTCAGAACGCGCTCTATATCTTCATCTAATTGATAACCACCCAGTACTTGTTTCTGATGTTCTACTTCATTGAAGTCTTCTATCAATTGCATGAAACTATCACTCTCAAAATCAGTTCGAGTGTTCATCTCATCGCTTATCCGCTTTATTTCCTCCTCCAGTTCTAGTACTTTCCCAAAAGCCATTTTGGTTTCGTTCAATACTGTTTTATCAGAAGTCACATCTAAGTGTTGCGATAGATAGCCGATTTTAATGTCTTTGGGCTTGTCAATAGTTCCAGCGTCGTATGGCTGTTGGCCACAGATTACTTTTAGTAGGGTAGATTTGCCCGCACCGTTCCGACCAGTAAGTCCGATCTTATCTTTTGGGGTCACTTTAAAAGTGATACCATCAAACACGGTTCGTTCGGCAAAATGTAGGGTTAATCCAGAGATATTAAGCATGGCGCAATGATACGGAGAATGATCGAAAGATCAGCTAGCGATAACGGCCATACCATTGGCGCAATACCTCTTCAGCAGGTTTGTTTTGAGGGGTGAAATCGCCATCGTTCATCCCTCCAGCCTTTTCATGCTTAGGATACCAGTTCCAAGTAAAACCACCAGCAAACCATTCTTCATCCCAAAACTGCTGGAAAATAGCCTTCAAGGCATTGCTTTGAACGCTATGACTTATTTCTGGAGTATTGTTAGAAGAGTCCCAAGGTTGGGCCGTTGCTTTGGCAGCACTGCGGTAACCAAATTCGGTAAATATGATACTAGCTCCGTTACAGGCCTGAAATTCCTTTATGGCATTATAATGTTCTTTCCAACCTTTAACCAAGTGTTCTACCTCTGGCTGCTTCTTTTCCGACAGTGGGAAGTAGGCATCAATACCAACATGGTCTAGCTTATCCCAATGGGGGAATTTTTCGTAGGCATCCCAGTTGGCGGCAAAAGTTAGTGGGCCGCTATATATAGTGCGTACTTCAGCTATTAATTGGCCCCAGAATTGTGGTCGCTTTTCATAAAAGTTAGTAAATTCTGTTCCAATGCAATACATGTCTACCTTCATAGAATCGGCTATATGGGCGTAGTGTATAATGTAGTCTCCATAGTTATTTTCCCATTCTTGCCACTGGTTTTCCGTTTCCAAATCGTAATGGCCTACATAGGTTCCTCCACGAAACCATACTTGTGGCTTTAGCATCACCTTAACCTGTTGGGCATGGGCTATTTCAATTGTTTTGCAAATCCCTTCGGTTTTCTCTCCCCACCATTGAAAGGAAGTGTCAAAGTACAAACTGGTTTTTCCTTGAGTACCAAAGGCAAACGGTATCACGCTTATCCAAGAGGCATTTACCTCTTTTATGGGCGTAAAAGCAGATGCATCTATGGGTTGCGGGCGGCCTACTAGGCTAATGCCATTTATTTTATCATCGTCAGTTCCAGCCGCTATTGTCGAAAAGCAAAATATGCTCAGGGCAATTAGTAGAAGAATAGTAGAAAATCGTTTTATCCTCAATGACTTGAATTTAGCTAAGTCTTAAACTGCAAATGCCTATAAATAGTTTACGGCTGCTATTTTTCTTAATAATACGACTAAAGAAATAATTCTATATTTGGAAAACCATTATTAAACAACCTAAATATCAACACCATGCTTAAGAAAATACTACTAGGCCTATTGGTTTTAGTTCTTGGAATAATTCTAATAACACCTGCATTTTTGCCCGAGGATGTGAATATGAGCCGATTTACAACGATAGATGCTCCTGCCCCTGTCGTTTTTGGATTAGTGAATGAATTGACCATGTGGGAAAAATGGTCACCCTGGTCTGAAAATGACCCTAATATGGAAATAACCTACACGGAAACTACCTCAGGCGAAGGTTCAAGCTATAGCTGGAAAAGTGAAGTAAACGATGTGGGCACAATGACCATAACAGACATCAAAGAATTTGAAGAAATAAGTACTGATGTACAATTCGGCGAGCAAGGTGGGGGAGATGCCAAATTCACTTTTGTAGAAGAAGATGGTAAAACCACTGTGACTTGGTCTTTTCACACAGATGTAAATGAGCCACCTTATATTGGTCGTTTGTTTGGTTTATTTCTTGAGCCAATGTTAGGCCCGCAATATGAGCGAGGCTTAGAGCGATTAAAAGAGTTAGCCGAAAGCATGCCAAAGCTTCCTGAAATTGCTGTGGAAGAAGAAATGTTAGAGGGGCGCCACTTTATTATGGCTAAGGTAGATAGTGTACCCTATGATAGCATTTCAGCGGTAATGGGGCGTGAATATGGAAGAATAGGGATGTTTTTAGGTAGTGAAGGATTAGAGATCGCAGGTATGCCAATGGCCATTTGGGAAGAAGCCATGAAAGGCGAAATGCACAGCTTTGCCTGTGGCTTACCAGTTGCTGAAGTGCTAGAAGTGCCCGAAGGAATGATGTTTAAGACTATAGAGGGTAAGTTTTTAACTACCGTGCATACTGGCCCATACGATACAATGGATGAAACCTACGAGCAACTTTTTACTTGGCTAGCAGCTAAAGGATATGGGGAGGATGGTATGATGTGGGAAGAATACATTAACGACCCTGGCGAAGTAGCTGCGGAAGCTATTCAAACCAAAATTTACTATGCGGTAAACTAAGCTTTTTTATAAATCATAATTGGAAGCCTCTCCTTACTTGGAGGGGCTTTCTTTGTTAAAAAGGATGTTTTAGGACTTGAAAGGCCGTTTTTTGGTGCATTGGTGGTGCATTCCATTTTAACGATGCAGTGATAGCAAGGGTTTCAAGGGTGGGTTTTGGCGGCTTAGTAGATGTTTTAGAAAGTAGTGATAGCGTGGCTTCTAGCCAAATAATATGATATTATAAGGTGTAAAGTGTTGATAGTTAAATTATTAGGTGTGTCGCTTCCAAAAGGTGGCTAAACCTAGTCCAGCAAGTATGTGCCATACGCCCCACCAGGCTGCCACTAAGGCCATGCCACCATTTCCGCCGAAAAAACCAAAAATCAATACTAGGCCAAGGCCTGAGTTTTGAATACCTGTTTCTATGGTTACTGTTTTTACATCAGCTAAGGGTAAGCGCATTACTTTGGCGAAAAGGAAACCACTTAAAAAGGCCAACCCATTGTGTATTAGAACCAGTAGTAATACCAGGTGGAAATACTCTAAAAAGGGTTCTCTGTTAGAAATAAATGCCATTACTATAAAGCCAGTAAAGATTATCATTGACAACACCTTTATAGGTTTCAAGATTTTGGCAGTGATTTTGGGTTGGTAATGCCGTAGCAGCATTCCTAGTATTAGCGGTAAAGCTAAAATCAATACCACCGTGCTAAAGATGTCCATGAACTCTAACTGAAAAGCCCCTGACATTTGCATGCTCTCTGGAAGCATACTCGACCAAAAAGCGAAGTTAAATGGCGTCATGAATACCGCTAAAAAGGAAGAAATAGCCGTTAGACTTATAGATAGTGCGGTATTAGCTTTCGCTAAATGACTAATGAAATTGGAGATGTTACCACCTGGACAAGCGGCTACCAGTATCATTCCCATAGCCAATGCGGGCTCAGGTTTATAGACTAATATGAATAGAAAGGTAAGTGCGGGTAATAAGAGGAATTGTGATACCACTCCTGTAAAAGCAGCTTTTGGCCGTTCTTTCAAGCGAATAAAGTCGGCAACTTGAAGGTCGAGGGCTATACCAAACGTTATGAATGCCAAACATGCGTTAAGCACTTGTAAGCTTTCTGGGCTAAACTTTATTCCTGTTACCTCCAAAAGTAGTGGTGACTTACGACGACCAAGAAACTAGTATCTCGCGTGGCCCTTTGTAAGGCAATCTTCCGTGTGAAGTAGAGAAGTTATCTAGGGCAATTACATCACCCTTTTGCCATTTAAAGGCTACCATGTTTTTCCAGATAAGATCTTGCACATGCTCAACGTGCCCTAGCGGAATAGGACTTCCATCGCGGAATGTGGTATGCATCGATTCGTCCATGGGGTCAACCGTCATGTGTTTTAACACTGTCATGAAACTTAAGATCATACTTACCATCCGATTTCTGAAGTTGGGGCGCTCTTTTTTAATATGTTGGTACTCAATCTTAGCCGCATCTCTATGGAATACTTGTAGGTGATTGTACCAAACTCGTTCACCTGTTTCTGGGTGATCTTGATAGGCTTCCTTTTCGTTCAATAAGCGTAGTTTGTCGCCATTCCACTCATAAGGTTGGTTGGTCTCTTCGCACTTTTTACTTACTTCTGCTTTATCAGTGGTGTTAAATATTTCTGGCCAAGCCTTCAGCTCCCATAACTTCAATAGCGACTTATCATTTGGCCCTGAATAGTTTCGTATATGGCGTATGCCTTTCTTTTCAAAATCTGCACGAATAGTTGGGTCCATTTGTGCCCATACCTTTCTGAAGTCTACAATTGGCGTTTCGCCTCCACCTTCTGGCGCAGTTTTGCAAAAGAAGAACAATCTGCGTGGAGCACTCGGTAGAAAACTCATTTCACAGTGTTGCATTATAGGGTAGTAGTCGGGCAATTCGCTGGCATTAAAAACATATTGCGTCCGCTGATTTCTAGGGGAGGTGCCTTGGTAATCGTTCTTTAGGTCCTTTTCTACCCCTAGGGCTACTTCTTGAAAATCTTCTTCATTATTTACCTGAAAGCCACGCATCAATATAGCTCCATGTTCGGTCAGTTTTTGCTGAACCATATCATGGTTAACTTCCAGCCAACTGGTAATAGTAGCTAGGGAATTATCAGAATCTGCCTCTACCAAAAAAGGTAGGTTAGGGTCATTGCTATTGGGGAGCGTGCCCACCTTGACACGGGCAGCCATTTGGGTCGTTTCCATAAGGGGTCAATTTCCTGTTAAGTTAATAATACCTTACTTAAAGGTGAAATGCGAGCCAGGGTAAGGCAGTATAACTTCCAATGCATTGCCATAATGACTACGCATCGCATGGTACAATTCTACTGGTTTACCCTTTTGTACTTGCTTAGGTGTTTTGTTTTTATCTCGCCAAAAATTCTCCCAATGGGAAAGAATAACCACTTTGGGGCTCATCTTGTCAATTTTAGGGTAAAGGAATTTTTCAGGGGCCTCATCTGTAGCTATAGACATTACAGCGATGTCAATGGGGTGTTCTGCTATTACTTCGTCGGGCACAAAACCTTCTGGTAATTCTGCTCCAGATGATTGAAAGAAGATACGGTAGGCTATTTTATCGCCATCAAATATGTCTATTAAGAATCCTAAAGGTTGCCCCTGTTTCCAGTGTTTAGCCTTAGTGGGTAGCTTCTCTAAAGGTGCTACCAAGGGACCTTCGTATAAGGTAATGTTAAACAGATGCGGCGGATGGTCGCTAATGACTGGCATGGAGCGGATGCTGCTATCGGCAGAGTATATCCATGCGCCTTTTTTTTCCGTAGTAGCCATTATATCGTTACAGCTAACAAATTGCTGCGGATAGTCTATTGGGGCAAGGG
>CAYGTK010000213.1:0-6619 GCA_964352775.1 uncultured Chitinophagaceae bacterium | reverse complement strand
GGGCGGGAGCATCATGGAGGCTACCATCTTGAAATGGTTGAAGCAAGAGGGTGATACCATTGAGCCAGATGAGCCTGTACTAGAAATAGCCACTGATAAAGTAGACAGCGAAGTACCTGCTAGCGAAGGTGGTGTACTCTCCAAAATATTGTTTCAAGAAGGTGATGTGGTAGAGGTTGGTAAGGCCATAGCCATTATTACAACTGATGGTGAGGCAAGTGAGCCAGTAGCGGCTGCTCCAGCAGCAGTAAGCTCCCCTCCTGTAAATACAAATGGGTCAGCAATAGCCACAGCGGCAGCACCTTCGCCAGCTATGACCGCTGCAGTTATTGATGCCCCAGTTAAGCGTTCAAGTGCTAATGGTAAAGACCGTTTCTATTCTCCTTTGGTAATGAATATTGCTCGTACCGAAGGTATTAGCATGACTGAGCTAGAGACCTTACCTGGTTCTGGCAATAAAGACCGCGTTACTAAAAAAGACATACTTAACTACGTAAAAACTAGAACGGAAGCACCAGTTGCAAATGTAGCAGCACCAGCCGCTACACCACAAACTAGTGCACCAAGCGTTTCACATTCAGG
Organism: uncultured Chitinophagaceae bacterium; assembly: GCA_964352775.1. Classification (GTDB taxonomy): domain Bacteria; phylum Bacteroidota; class Bacteroidia; order Chitinophagales; family CAIOSU01; genus CAYGTK01. The sequence goes on along the minus strand of CAYGTK010000213.1, from coordinate 6,037 downwards.
TAATGTAGAGATAGTGGAAATGGACCGTATGCGTTTGCTTATTGCTAAGCACATGGTTAACTCTAAGGCTACATCGCCACACGTTACCTCTTTTGTAGAGGCTGATGTTACCAATATGGTAATGTGGCGGAACAGGGTTAAGGGCGATTTCCAGAAACGTGAAGGACAGAAGATAACTTTCACTCCACTATTTGTAGAAGTGGTAGCCAAGGTGATGAAAGATTTCCCATGGGTAAATGCTTCGGTAGATGGCAGCAATGTTATCGTTAAAAAAGACATTAATATTGGTATGGCAACTGCCTTACCATCAGGTAACTTGATCGTTCCTGTTATAAAGAATGCTGATCAACTTAACCTTATCGGTTTGAGCAAGCAGGTGAACGACCTAGCTGGCCGTGCTCGTGATAACAAATTGAAGCCTGCTGATATTGAAGGTGGAACTTTCACCTTGACCAACGTAGGTACTTTTGGCAACCTGATGGGCACACCGATAATCAATCAGCCACAAGTGGCTATATTGGCAACCGGTGCTATCAAGAAGAAGCCAGTAGTAGTGGAAACTCCGATGGGTGATTCCATTGCCATCCGCCACATGATGTTCTTGAGCTTAAGCTACGATCATCGTATTGTTGATGGTGCTATGGGTGGTGCGTTCATTCGTCGCCTAGCTGATGAGTTCGAAGCGTTCGATCCTGAAAGAAGTATCTAGTAAGTAGGTTCTAGTCTTCCTGATCTATTAGGTTATCAGGTATTTAGATGATAAATGTACCAAGTGTTACAATACATTAATTACCTGTTTACCGCACAAACGAAATACTTTGTGCACTCTCCGTTTCTATATCATTTTGTAAGACAAGTTCTGCCCAACAAAAGGCATTTCTATGCTTATACTGATATTGAAAAACGTAGGGCCGAATTACTGAAAGACCAACGAACTATAGCCGTAAAAGACCTAGGCACAGGTGAAAATGGTGATCGACCAATACGAGAGATCGCCCGCAATTCTGCCATCTCTAAAAAGCATGGGCAGCTACTTTTTCGTATCGTTGAAAAGTATGAGCCCATTAACATACTAGAGCTTGGTACTTCTTTGGGTATTGGTACCAGCTATTTAGCAAGTGTTCGAAAGTCAGCACCATGTATTACTCTAGAGGGTTGTCCAAGCATTAGTGCTGAGGCCCAAAATACATTTAATGACTTAGGCCTAAAGCATATTAACATACGCACAGGTGATTTTAAAAACACCCTACCAGAAGCACTAAGTGATCTAGGCGAACTAGGACTAGTATTTATTGACGGCAACCACACCAAGGAAGCTACCCTGCAATACTTCGAGCAATTATTACCTTTTACCAATACCGGTAGCATTCTCATTTTCGATGACATCTATTGGTCAAAAGAAATGACCGAAGCTTGGCAGGCTATTTGCAATGATGAACGGGTGACACTTAGCGTAGACCTATATCGATACGGACTAGTATTTTTCAAAACAGAGATGCCAAAACAGCATTTCAAATTACTCTTTTAATTGAATTACCTTTGCCCGCAAATGAAGTGGTACGCAGTTTTATTAGTCGTTATTGTAAGCTTTTCGCAGCTAACTGCACAAGACTATTTAGAACCCAATGAATACCTCTCTAAACTGAGTAACGGTATCAATGTGTACTTTGTAAAAGATGCTTCGGCTAAAGAAGTTTCTATAGAAGTTAATATCCGTCATGGTAATTTTGCTCAGCGGCCAGAATGGAAGGCCAACATCGGTTTCTATGAGCAATTGATAACCCTACAGCAAAAGAAATGGATAGTTAGTGAAATGGCTGGACAAGCGAAGCTGAAGAGCAGTACTTCTGATAATATTAGAGTTAGCTTTTCATACAGTGTGCAACCTGTTTTCTTAAAAGACTTTCTACTAGGCTTAGCTACTGAATTCCATACACTTACAACGGATACACTTTTATGGCAAGAGGCCAAACTACTACACAACCAGAAGATACAGAGCGAACGCCAAAAAGACCATTGGGAAGAACTAAACAATGCTAGTACCTTATTATGGAAGAGCTTTAAAGGGCGAACGGAACAGGGACTTGTTACTTCAAATTTTGACAGCAGTTTTATTGCTGAAATAGAGCACTTCTATCCGCTACTATTTTGTCCAGAACATGTAATGATGAGCATTCATGGAAATTTGAATCTAAACCAGTTACGGCTAGACCTACAATCAGAAATGAATGAGTGGCCACAGTGTGATTTTATTTACGAAAAGCGATTCTCTATTCCCCAACCTCGAGAATTACTTTATAGCACAACTCAAGTATCCATCAATGAAGCTTACACCAGCCCTAAACTCTATTTTAAATTAAGAGGTCCAAATGTGAACGACCAGAATGATAAGGCTCTAGTGGCAAATTGGCTTGCTAAATTCATTCAACATCCCAAAGTAAAGCAGCAATTGCTAGACACTTTAGTTTTAAAAGACATTAATTTAAGTGCCCTTACAGATCGTTATTCAGGTGAAATAGAATTGGCTGTTACGCCAAAGTTAGATAGCCTAGATAAAGCATTATACAACATACACACCTTACTTTTTACAGACCTATTACTATCATTAGCTACCCAAGAGGTGTTTGATGATGTTAAAGATCAAATACTTAAGGAAATGGAGTTTCTTAAAAGCAATCCCACTAACAGACTAACTGCGGCAGGCTTACTCTGGTCACTTGACGATATGGAGTTGTTCGGCAGGTACGAGCAAAAGGTGCAAGTAATAAGCCTGATAGACCTTAAGAACACCTTAAGTGACTATATTATTGGGGAAACCTATATTGCTACTTTGGCCACCGATGAGCGAAGCTATACTTACACCTGTTCAGACACCATAATGATGAACACAGGTACTAATGTAGAGGAGTATCAATTCCATTTTCTTACTAATTCCATTGACTTTTCCTCTGAAAATGAAGACAGTATTTTAACTAGTTTGGCTTACTTTCTGAAAATAAACCCTACGGTAAAACTTCAGGTTAATGGTGTGGCATCAGACCAAGAACTCAGCAGTTTGAAAAATGAGATGCGTGCTTACATGGATTCTGTGGATACTAAGATCATCATTCCGGCAAGCTTAGTTACCAGTAAGAAGATAAGACTAGACCTTTACCGGGCAATGGTTATTGTAAAAGGACTTACCGAAAGAGGAATTGATGATAAGCGCCTGAGAATATTTGGCATTCTAGATAATTCTGGTCAGGGCCAAAAGTATCAACGAGTATATTGTACTGAAGTTATTCACTAAACATTTTCGCTAACTCCTTAGCTTCGTTCGGCTTCATTCTTCCAGCTAGTACTAACCTTAACTCCCTTCTGCGCAAAGCTCCATCGTACTGTTTTTTCTCTTTTTCCGTTTCAGGTAATACTGGTAGTGCAGCTTTAGGTCGGGCATTGCTATCTAAAGCTACGAAGGTGTAATAGGCAGTATTACACTTGTAAGTGGTTTGTGTTGGTAGGTTTTCAGCAGTTACCTCAATGTAGGTTTCTAGAGATGTTTTGAAGGCACGTGTCACCTTAGCTTTAATAGTAACTACATCGCCCAATTTAATAGGGTTCTCGAACGATACATTGTCTACCGCAGCAGTAACTACAACCGACTTGGCATGCTTACCTGCACTAATGGCCGAGGCAATGTCCATCCAGTGGAGTATTTTACCCCCGCGTAAGTTGTGCAAAGCGTTGGTATCGTTCGGTAGAACGAGCTCTGTCATTGTTATTTCCGATTCACTTGGTGCTCTGCCTTTCATATACTTCGATTTAAGGCTACAAAAATAGCCATTATACTTACCGAAACTGTTCGCCTAGGTTAATTTTTGCTGTGCAGGCCGCACTCGGTCTTTTCCATACCCTGCCAGCGACCCTCACGGCCTTTACCTGGTTTGGTGCAATGGCTACAGCCTATAGATAAATAGCCCTGCTCTAACAAGGGGTGCTTCGGTAGATCGCGTACATAAGCAAAGGTGCGTACCTCTTCTTCCGTAACATCAAGCATAGGGTAGAATTTCAGAATACTACCATCCCATTCAAAAAGGTCCTTCTTCTGCCTAAACTGCGATTGATCAGCGCGAACGCCCGATACCCATACTTTATAATGCTTCTTCAGTTCTGCCAAGGGCTCTACTTTGTTTATCTGGCAGCAGAGGTCTGCATTCTGTTCCCAAGCTTTATATTTCGAGGTCCATTGATTTAATATACGCTTGGGGCGTACATCTACCACGTTCAAGTCTAACAGCTCAGCCAATTGCTTACGGAAGGCTATGGTCTCTGGAAAGTGGTATTTAGTATCTATAAAGTGTACAGGATGACCTGGTTTAACTTGGTTAACCAAATACAAAGCATACACCGAAGTAATACCGAAGGATGAGGTTACCAATATATCTTCTACAGGCCGATCTTCAAACAATAACTTCACCCGCTCTAGAGCCGTGGCATTGGCATATCGTTCGTTAAGGGCATCTAGTTCTTTCCTCGTCATAGCTTGCTATTAGCAACAAAGGAAAGATAACCTATATATTTCAGAAAGAGTTCAAGGTTTATACACGAGGTCAGTAAGATGACTTTATTAATTTGCAGTTATAAAAGTGCAACCCAGGCATGAAGCTACCTGTTTAGATACTCCATACGTGGGTTGCTGGGTTGGCTCTGTGTACTGTTATCAGTATCTGAATATCATCGATCTAAGCTCGCGCCACCTTACTAACAGGCTGCTTTACCTCCTCTACAGGCTTTTCCCTGTTCACTACTTCGTCATAAGTCTTTTCGTAGTCAGGGTGGGTAGTTCCCATAATACGGTCCCAGAAAGTAAAATATAGGCCATAATTGGAATTGAAGTAGCGGTGATGCATGTTGTGATTTACGCTAGAATTTATCCATTTGGTTATAGGATTCTTGTTCAGCCACTTGGGAAATATCTCCCAACCTAAATGACCGTAAACATTGTCAACTGTCATCATCATCAAAAATATTAAAATGGCCGAACGATGAACTGGAAAGGTAAGCAAGAACACTAGAATAATAGAGAACTCCAATACTGCCTCTAAGGGATGAAAGCTGAATGCCGCCCAAGGTGTAGGGTTAGTGCTTTCATGATGAACTTTATGAAAGGCCTTGTACAGTTTAGGGTGATGAATAGCTCTATGCATCCAATAGAAATAGGTGTCATGAAGCAACATCATCACTACTAATGTAAAAATGTAATAGCCCCAACCATGATCGGCAATGTTTGCATACAGGTTAGGTTCTAAACCATAAATGGGATTGAAAATGACCAACGAAAGCGTAGCAAAAATGAGGAAGGTGAGCATGCTATATTTTATCTCTCGCTTATAGTCTTCTTTATTGGGCCACTTCCGCTGTATTTTCTTGTAAGCAATGCTATTACCAAATACTTTATAGAAAAGCATGAAGGCTAAGCCACCAATAATGGTGTAGCGAAGCACCAAAAATGTAAAAATGAAGAACCACATGATAAGTGGCCCTTGCACCCCAATGAATTGACTGAAATAGTATGACATATTTTAAAGATACCTATTTGACTAGCCGATAACAAAGAAGTTAAGCCAAGTTGAACCTTCTTACTACCAATGCATTTATTTTATCAATAAGCGTATGGAAAGCTACATCAATTATTTACTGGAAGACATAAAGGCGGCCACACAGCGCTCGCCCGTTTTAGAAGGGTTTTCTTTTGATACTACCGCAAATGTGGAGACTTTAGAAGTAAAGGACCTAGAGGACCTGACCGAGATCGCACAAAACACATTTCCACCCGCTGAGAAGCTGACCGATGAACAAGCCCATGATGTGAATGAGGCTATTATCTCGTTGTGGAAGGCCTATAATCTATATGCGATATTTCCACCTGAGCTACCTGCTAAGTTGAAGTACAACTTACTGGTAACTACTTGGGGTAAAGAAGGATTGCCTTATCATCCCAATAGATTTCACGAAATAAAATTCTGTTTTAATAAGCCTACGAACTGTGGCTTTGGGG
>CAYGTK010000212.1:0-6626 GCA_964352775.1 uncultured Chitinophagaceae bacterium | reverse complement strand
GCTTTACTCAAATGGACAGTATGGCCAATAATGCCTTGATAGGTTACGAATGGCGCGGCCGCAGATACAGGCCGATAGGCTTGAACGTGAACGATGGAGCTCTGGGCGATAAAGGAATTTTCGCTTCGGCAGATGACCTTTTCCATTGGAGTAGGGCCTTGGATGACCGTCTGCTAATTAGCGAGCAAATGAGCCGAGAACTAAGCAAACGTGCTATGCTGAAAAATAAAAGAAGGGTCAACTATGGTTTTGGTTTCCGACTAAAGGAACATAGCGGCGACAACATCGTTTATCATCATGGGCTTTGGAGTGGATTCCGTACTTCAGTTATCAAGAACCCTGAAGATGATTACACTATTATTGTTTTGAACAACACTAATAGTTCGGGGAAACATTGGTTGGTGAAAAAGTTGGAACAAGCTTGTCAATATAACCTTAAAAGCAAGCCCACCCCTCTACTTGCCACCTTGGAAAAAGGAAATACAAAGGTTAGTTCTAGCAATTAATGCACTAGCAATTTCTCTAACAACACATTGAAGTCCAGGGGCTCATCGTAATTAAAGTCGCTGTATACGTTGGCCCACAGCTTGATATGCTTGGGTTCGTCATCTATCAATAGATGCTCTATCTGAACATTACCATATTTCTGATCGCACTTTCTGCGCTCTTCATCATAACTGAACTTGGGTTTTAGATAATGCCTTTCTTTAGTTTCTACCCCATTATTTTTTACTGCAGTTTGTACATCAGACGTATAACTCACATAGGTTTGCTCCTTTACAATTTCTTTAAAATAGTCGAACAGGTGCTGAAACTCCAGCTTGCTAAGCACCTTTGGAACATACTTTATCACAATACCTCTTACTGTAGGTGTGTGTATCACGCGCATGTCTAAGTCATGTTCATCTTCCGCTCCTATTGCGCTCAATACCCGTTGAAAACGCTTACTGGTTTTCCATTGTTCAAAGGCAAGTTGTGTATCTTCATCTCGCGAGATAAGTTCATGGACTACTGGAACATTCTTTTCGGAACTATTAGAAAAGAGATCTTTTAAGTAACTGAATATATCTGCCATGAGCGTAATTTGCGCTAAGCTAGTGTACTATGAATGAAAACGACCACAATTGGTTCAAAATTGGAGAGAGTAGCGGCCGTGGGAAAGACTTCTTGAAAGAGATGGATATTAAAGCAGTTGAGATAGAAGGTACTCGCTATTGTTTGGGAAGGTATCAAAACAAATACTTTGCTATAAATGACAGATGCCCCCATGCCGGAGCGTCTCTAAGTACTGGCTGGTGTGATAACGATGGGAATGTAGTTTGCCCCTTACATCGTATAGCATTCAATTTAGAAAGTGGCCAGAATACAACTGGTGAAGGATATGGCATGGAGAGCCACCCAGTAATTCTAAAAGAAGACACACTGTATTTAGGCATCAATAATAAAAAGTGGTATCACTTCTGGAAATGAGCAATGCGGGCTACAATATTACCTCCATTGCCAAAGCAGTAAAAGGAGAATTTCTTCAACTTAAGAATGATAACTACATCAAGCATTTATCGCTTGATAGCCGTAAGTTGAATGACCCAAGCAATACACTGTTTTTTGCCATAAAAGGCCCACGACACGATGGACACGCCTATTTAGAGAGTGCGTATGAAACTGGGGTTCGCAACTTTGTGGTCAGCGATAATCGTCGTCTTCATCAACTTAAAGAAGCCAATATCCTACTGGTGAAGGATTCTACAAAAGCCTTGCAGCTTCTAGTTCGTTTTCACCGCCAGCAGTTCAACATCCCAATAATTGGGATAACAGGAAGCAATGGAAAAACCATTGTTAAAGAATGGTTGAATCAACTGCTTTCGCCAGATAAAAATATAGTTCGTAGTCCTAAAAGCTATAACTCTCAAGTTGGAGTTCCGCTATCTGTTTGGGCCATGAACGAGCAACATGAGCTAGGTATTTTTGAAGCTGGTATTTCTCAGCCTGACGAAATGGATAGCTTAGAAAAGGTGATAATTCCCACCATAGGTGTATTCACAAATATTGGCGATGCCCATGCAGAAGGTTTTTTAAATACAAGACACAAAGTAAAAGAGAAGCTCAAGTTATTTGTACATAGCGATATACTCATCTATTGTCGTGATTATCCCGATATCAATCAGTCTATATCTGAATTCAAGCTTTATTCTCAAGGAGATAGTGACCAGTTCCAGCTCTTTACTTGGTCACGTAAAACAAGTGCCGACCTACGGGTGATTAAAGAAGAAATCAAGAACAAAGAAACACTTGTTGTTGCACAGTATAAGGAACTAGAACTTGAAATAGTTATTCCTTTTACAGATGACGCCTCTATAGAAAATGCTATTTCCTGTTGGGCGGTTCTATTATACATGGGAATTAGTAATTCCGTAATTGCAGAACGCATTCTTTCTTTAGGAAAAGTGGCTATGCGCTTAGAATTGAAGAATGCTATCCATAACTGCTCCTTGATAAACGATAGTTATAACTCCGACCTAGGCTCCTTAAATATAGCATTAGACTTTTTAGGACAACAGAATCAACACACTAAAAAGACGGTAATACTATCGGATATACTGCAAAGTGGCAAACCCGATACCACACTATATGGACAGATAAAAACAGAACTGCTTAACCGCAAGGTGGATAGACTTATAGGTATTGGTCCGCATTTAATTCGACAGCGAAAGTTATTCGAAAATACCCCTAGCCTGGAGGTTTATTTTTTTGAAAATACTGATCAATTTATTCGACAGCTCTCCATCTTGAGTTTTCAAAATGAAGCGATACTTCTGAAAGGAGCAAGGGCTTTCGCTTTTGAACGTATCAGTCAGTTGTTGGAGCAAAAAGCTCATGAAACTGTATTAGAAATAGATCTTAATGCAGTTTCGAATAATTTCCATGCTTATAAAAAGAAACTGAAGCCAAAAACCAAGGTGTGCTGTATGGTTAAGGCCTTTAGTTATGGTAGTGGAAGCTTTGAGATAGCAAATGTGTTGCAGTATGATCACGTTGATTACTTATCAGTAGCTTATGCGGATGAAGGTGTAGCATTACGCCGAGCAGGAATTACACTACCTATTATGGTGATGAACCCTGAAGAGAGCAGTTTTTCCGCCATTCTCAGTTATCAACTAGAGCCAGAGATATATAGCTTTCGACTACTGCATGCTTTTCAGCAAGCATTGCTTGACAATAGCTACTCAACGCCTTTTCCTGTTCATCTTAAATTAGATACTGGAATGTTCAGATTGGGCTTTGTTACAACCGACATTCCTAAGCTTATAGCAGAACTAAAAGACAATTCTCTCTTTGAAATAAGATCTGTGTATTCCCATTTGGCTTCGAGTGAAGATGGTGCTCATGATGAATTCACTAAAAGGCAAATAAGAGAGTTTGATTCTGCTAGTCAACAAATTATTGATACTTTTAGCTACCCAATTTTACGGCATATTGCTAACTCAGCAGCCATAGTTCGCTTTCCTGATAGTCATTTTGATATGGTAAGACTTGGGCTGGGATTATATGGAATTGACATCACCAAACGCATTTCTTTAGAAACGGTCGGTACACTTAAAACCGTTATATCTCAGATAAAGACTGTACCTAAAGGCGAATCAGTAGGATATAGTAGATCTTTTATAGCTGAAACCGATACTAGGGTAGCTACAGTTGGTGTAGGCTATGCTGATGGCATTGACAAGCGACTTGGCAATGGAAATGGGTATATGCTAATAAATGGCAATAAGGCCCCCATAATTGGAAATGTGTGCATGGATATGTGTATGCTTGATATTTCTACATTAGACAGTGTAGAAGAAGGACATGAAGTGATAGTATTTGGCAAAGAACTACCAGTTACTACGATTGCAAAACAGTGCGGAACAATTTCTTATGAAATACTTACAGGTATAAGCGGCCGTGTGAAACGGGTTTATTACCAAGAGTGATCTAAACTAGACGCATTAATGTGCGGTAGGCCACGTACTTGTTAGCAAACTTATCTTGATGGTCTTTCTGTAATCTTGGAGCTTGCTCTGCCTGGTAGGTCAAATAATCAGACATACTTTTTGCATCGTATTGAATAGCGTACGAAATACCATCACTTTCATCCTCCGCCATTATTCGCAGCATTCTGCTCTCTGTAAAAAGCCCAGTTGCCATTACATCGGGAATATGTGCATTCTTCATCCAATGCAGCCAATCATCGTGTGCATCTAGATCTATCTTAACAGTAACGTTGTAAATTACTTGACTCACAGTTGGTCTCCTCTGAGTTGGCGGAAACGTTTACGTGCTTCTACAATGTAAATGCTGTCCTTAAAATTGAATATCAAGTCTTGATAGAGTTGTTGAGCCTTTTCAGGGTCTTTCAACTGTTTATCGTACAGTTGGGCTAGCATATATGTAGCATCATCGCCTAACAGGTCTTCGGCATGCCATTTAAGTACCTCTTCCAAAAATGGAAGTGCCTCTTGAAATTTCTGTTCCTTTATCTTAATCTTTGCTTTTGAGAATAAAATATCATCTGCTAAGCCATGACCAGGATAAATATTGATAACTGAATCCATCGTGTTAATGGCGTCGCCATACTTTTTTTGGAATTCTAATAACTGTGCACGAGCGTACATCATCATAGGATAAAGGGTTGTATCCAATCCCATATTATCTGTTATAAAGACTGAAAGTTCCAAAGCATCATTTGATATCAACTCACTAGTCGACCCTTTCAAAATATCTAATTGCGCCTGCGACCATTCAAAATCGCCCACATAGTAGGAGAGTTTGGCGTTTTTAAAACGAGCCATTTCGGCAACTGGCTCATCACCAAATGCTTTATCAACCTGAGAATATAATAAAGAGCCTTCCCAAATATCGCCCATCAACAAATAAAGGTCCCCAAGATCAAGCTTTAATTGGGCTTTGAATACTCTACCCAATTGAGAGTTATTCATCAACTCTTCTAATATAGCGGCAGCACTATCCAAGTCATCATAGTAAAAAGCCATTAGGCTAGCCTTATTTTGTATAGTAGGTGCCGTTATTGCTGTTGTTCCAAACTCATTTATGAAATCGTCTAGAGCTATATTCAACTCATCTAAATCTAGTTGGGTATAACTTAGCGCCGTTTCTATTTTAAGTTGCTTTGTGTAAAGCAGTTCTTGGCGGGTTTGAATATATATCGGGCTTCTCCCTTTCTCTATCACGTATTGAAAAGCGTCAATTGCTAAGTCATATTCCTGTTGCCTTTGCAGCGTTCTTCCCAAGTCTAATACTCGAAAACCATTTTCTTTCATCCGCTTATCCAAAGCTTTTGTTTGAACTAAAGCCATTTTATAGTTCTTCAACTGTGTAAACTGCCAGATCAATAGCTCAGAATAGATATTCCCGTTGTTCCTTTGCTGCACACGGGTTAACAACTCTTCGCGTAATGCTTCCGAAAAAAACCGCTGTTGAATGGCATCTTGCAAACGGTTTTTCACCTCTTGCATTCGCCTTGGGTCTCCCTCAATAGTAGCTAAATAGCTATTTACCGCCTTCTTAGGCTCATTCGCTTTTGTATACAGTGTCGCTAAATCAAGGCTGAACATGTACTGATCGGTGAATAATCGCTGTGCCTGTTCATAGGTTGCAATGGTAAGGTCAGTAGAACCCAAACTTAAAAATGCGGCTGCTAGTTGTCTGGTCTGCACCTCATTTGGAGTTAGTTCTTCTATTGCTTGTTTATAGGCTTTTTGAGCGCCTTTAGAATCATTATTTGCCTCATAAATACGGCCTAGGTCAACATAGTAGGTCAACCTATCTGGCTCTTGCTTTAAAGCCTTTTCTACTACCTTCTCCACTTTTTTATACTCGCCTATTTGAACTAGGCTGTTGTAGTAATATTTGTAATACTGTTCTTTATCATCTGCCTTGTTGTAAAGCTTTTCAAACAGCTCGGCTGCTTTATCATATTCTTCATTTTGATAGAACTGAAAAGCCAAACTTTGCCCAATATCGTCCTGCGCATTTAGTTGCAGAACCATAAAACCAACAATAAGAGCTATTGCTATTAATACCTTCTTCATAAAATTATAAGAGCTTGTAGAAAGGTTTACTTCCTACAAGCTCTAACTGTTTCGTTTCTCGAAAATTGTCTTAGCCTAGTTTGAACCTGATAGGCACAACATACTGCACCTTTACAGGCTTTCCACGTTGCTTTCCTGGCTGTGCGAACTTAGGCATCTTCTTCATGTGATTAACCGCAGCGTCGTTTAAGATCTTGTCTGCTCCACGAGCTACACTTACTTCTGACACTTTCCCAACCTTGTCAATAAGGAAACGGATGTAAACCACCCCTTCAATGTCATTCTCCTTAGCTATAGGCGGGTATTTCACCTTACCTAAGTATTTCATCATTTCACCTTCGGTACACTTCTTACGCTCATCGTTAGTCGCTTTCGAACAACAAGTTGCATTGAAACAAGGCATATCCTCTACTACAATAAAAAATTCCTGCTCATTAACCACTTCTTCTTCTACTGGCTCAGGCACCTCAATAACGGTTTCTTCTTCGATCTCTTCGATTTCGATCTCCGGTTCTTCCTCTATCACCTCTTCATCCT
>CAYGTK010000211.1:0-6647 GCA_964352775.1 uncultured Chitinophagaceae bacterium | reverse complement strand
CCGTTAATTTATCCCAACGAGTATCATTTAAACTTGGTTTGTATTAGCTTTGCCAGTTCACTTCAAAACTAGAATGGGTTTACACCAGAATTTAGTCATCATTCCTACGTATAACGAGAAGGAGAACATTGAGGCCATAATAGGTGCAGTATTCGACTTAACGGAAGAATTTGATGTGCTGATAGTGGATGATAATAGCCCTGATGGTACGCGCGACATAGTTCGCCGCCTAATGAAGGAGAACCAAGGCCGCTTACATATGGAAGAGCGTGCTGGTAAGCAAGGGCTGGGCACCGCCTACATACACGGCTTTAAATGGGCATTGGCTAACAACTACGATCTTATTTTTGAGATGGATGCTGATTTTTCGCATCCGCCCAAAAAATTAGAAGAGCTTTTGCGAGCATGTAGAGATGAAGGTGCTGATATTGCTGTAGGCTCACGCTATATTAAGGGTGGAAATATTGAGAACTGGCCGCTAGATAGAAAAGCACTAAGCTACGGGGCATCCCTATATGTGCGCATGATAACATGGATACCCTGTAAAGACAGTACTGCAGGTTTTGTATGTTACCGCCGAAAAGTTTTGGAAACACTTGACCTTGATAACATCCAATTTATTGGCTATGCTTTCCAGATAGAAATGAAATACAAAGCTTGGAAGCTTGGTTTCAAAATAAAAGAAGTGCCCATTACTTTTAAAGATCGCGAAAAAGGACAATCAAAAATGTCGATCAACATTGTGAACGAGGCCATGCTAGGTGTGCTACAGTTGCGTTTTGGTAAAAATTAGCGGCCTTTAGCCTAGATTTTTTTTCTTCCCCTTACAACCATTTTAATTCTATTGTCGTCTTGTGAACAACCTACTTCGGGGAAGGCCTCATTTTGAACATGCTTTGTTATATTTGCGTTACTTTTTTCGAAGACCAAAAACAGTAAATCTGCAAGGATGAAAAAATCTATTCTATTGTTGTTGTCTGCCAGCGTTATCGGCATCACAGCATTTCTAGTAAACAATAACGAGCCAGCGGCTAATACACAGCAAGCTGCACTATCTCCAGAATTTTCAAAAGACTTGGCGAAGTCTCCTGCTTATCAGCTGAAAATGCAATACCAAGAGCAGTCGGCTTACAAAATGAGCGATGCACGTAAGAAAGAAAAAGCATTGAACAAAAACCGTGAACTAGAGTGGTTCAATAACTTACGTAGAAATGTAAACACAGGTGAGCAAGAAGTAGGTGACTTGTTAAAAGCTAGAACGGCTTACGAAAGTAAATTACAGGCTAACAATAATAATACCCGCCAGAACATACTCGACCTTAATTGGGAAGAAATGGGTCCTGACAATGTAGGCGGACGTACACGTGCTATACTTATCGATAATGAGAATTCGAATAAGATGTTCGCGTTAAGTGTTACAGGTGGTCTTTTTGTATCGAACGATGCAGGAGCCTCATGGGCACCACACCCAGTTAACGAGCAGAACTATTACCTAGGTGGGTCAGCAATGGTTCAAGCTTCAAATGGTGATATCTATTTCGGTACGGGGGAAAGTTATGTAGTAGTAGGACCGCTGGATTTTGAAGGTCATATTGGTGGTGGCCTTTTCCGCTCAACAGATCGTGGTGAAACTTTTGAATTACTTCCGGCAACAGTTCCTTCTCCACTTAATGAAGTTAACGAGCCATGGGCATACGTAAATGAATTAGCTTCAGACCCAACTAATCCGAATAAGATCTGGGCATCTATTGGTAAAGAAAATGGACCCGGTGGGTTATACTTCTCTAACGATAAAGGAGATACTTGGGAAGCTATAACAGCACTTGAAGGTATCTTAACAAGCGATAACGGTAGATTTTCAGATGAAGTGGTAGTTACTAATAATGGTGTTATTCACGCAACCATTGATGAGCAGTACTACCGTTCAGGAAATAATGGAAACTCTTTTCAACTGGTAGATGATCAAAGCGGCTTTCCTAGTGGTAATCAGTATGAACGAATTGAGTTTGCTTTTTCTCCAGAAAACAATAATTACGTTTACGCTATACTTTGTACTCAAAACAGCACTACATTAGGTGTATATCGCTCAACAAATAGTGGGTTGGATTGGGAACCATATTCTCCAATAAACAGCCCTACTTTCAACCCACTAGGTACTCAAGGTGATTACGATATCTGTATCGCTGTAGACCCAAGTAATAAAGACCGAGTAGTTGTTGGTGGTCAGCTTGAATTATGGATGGGTGGACTTTCACAAGGAGTTGGTTGGAACTTGGTTGCTTTCTGGCAGCCAAACACACCAGATAACCCTTACTACGTTCATGCTGATATGCACGACATCGTTTTCGACCCGCAAGATCCTAGTAAAATGTTCGTTGGTACAGATGGTGGGGTATTCTACACCGCTAATTCTAGCACTCAGTTCCCTACATTTTCTGACCGAAATAAAGGATATGCAACTGTTCAATACTACAATATTGATGTAAACCAATATGGTGAAATGATAGGTGGTGCTCAGGATAATGGTACTACATTTATAGATGGTAGAGGAAATACACAATTCTTTGGCGACCGGGTAGCTGGTGGTGATGGTGGTTATGTAGCTTTAAGTCAGATAAACAACCAAGCACAATACTTCGAATCTCAATTTGCAAATATCCGCTTTAGTTCCAACAAAGGTGGCTCAGGAACTTGTGCATTAGATTGTTTTATGGATGGTAACCCTGCTGATTGTCAACCAGGAACTAGCCCACCATTTATTGCAACCTTTGATATGTGGGAAGACCCAAGAAGTAATGCAAGTTTTGTAGAACCGATCGGTGACTCTTCTTTCTACGATGCTAGTTTAAGTGGAGTGTTCTTAGATAAGAATACAAATACAGAGTTAACATTTGCTTTCTCGGGTACGCCAGATAGTATTTTGAATGATACTTCAGGTACTTATGAATTCTTACGTTATGAGAGTACAGAGCCAATAGATTCGTTTGTTATTGCTACTTCCGATTCAGTTAGATGTCCAATAGAACAGCCATTCTGCTCAAAGCGTGATGATGTGGTTTTATTATTAGATTCAGTCACTTACACTGACAGTACTAATGGTAACTGCGTGGTTACGTACCAGCGTTTCCAACGCAACAAAGAAAAGATCAAACGTGAAGCAATATTGATACTTGGCTTAGGTGGCGGTAGTATCAATATTACCCCTAACCCATTAGACTTTAGTAATGGACCTCGTTGGTTCCGCTTAAACCCAGGTGGCGGTGGTACTATTACCGCTATTGGTTATTCAAAAAATGCAGAACCTACCTACGTAGGAACTTCAAATGGGCAAGTATGGAGAATAGATGGTATAACCACTGCTGACTATAGTGGTTGTGAAGTTGCTGCCAATTGTGTTCGTGAAGATCGTATTGGTGCTGATGGCTTAACTGCTACTAGAGTATTCCGTAGTACTGGTCGTTATGTAGCAGGATTGGGAGTTAATCCTAATAATCCAGGTGATGTAGTAATTGCTTTAGCTCAGTATGGAGAGTCTGACCACGTATATCGTACAACTACTGCTGATACTGATGCAGGTGTAGCAAACAGCATTGGTACTTTTCAAAATATTACTGGTGACCTTCCTGATATGCCTGTATACGATGCAGTAATTGATGCTTACGATGACAATAATATTGTTATTGGTACTGAATTAGGTACTTGGGCTACAGATGCTGGTAACACAACAAGCCCTACCTGGACTCCAGTGAATACTGGTATGGCCTCAGTTGCTACTTTAACTGTACGTCAGCAGCCATTGTATGAAGATGGTTGTAATTTGATATACGCAGGTACTTATGGTCGTGGTATTTTCCGTACTTCTTCATTAACTCCAGCCAGTTGTGAAACTGAGCCTTTCCTAAATGTTGGTGTTCAGCAGCCTCGTGAATTGACAGGGCTTAATATCTATCCTAATCCGGTAGTTGATCAAGCATATGTTGAGGTTGAGCTGAAAGAAACTAGCAATGTAAAAGTGAATGTTTATGACATTATGGGCCGCTTGGCTAAGTCTTATGACTTGGGTACGCAAGCTGCTGGTAACCAAAAATACACGATCGATATGCGTGGATTGAACTCAGGTAACTACCTGGTTAATCTACAAACCAAAAATGGTGTGGCTACTCGCCAAGTATTCGTTCGATAACTAGAAAACAGTATTCCCACTAAATATTGTTAGGCCTTACCTTTATGGTAGGGCCTTTTTTATTATGCCATACCCTACCTTTGCAACATGAGCAAGCTGGTGATATTTGATATAGACGGAACACTTACCAATACCTACTATGGTGACGATATGTGTTTTTTTAACGCCTTGAATGAAGTACTTGATACCGACGTGCGTAACCTCGATTGGCAGAGCTGCCCAAACCTTACAGATAGTGCCTATACCGATCATCTATTTAAGCTAGCTAAGGGTCGTGCGCCATCTGAAGAGGAGCTGAAGCAAGTGCAGCACACCTTCTACAGAAATTTAGAACAGAAACGAGATGAAGCACCGCATATGTTCGAAGCTGTAGCTGGATCTGTAGACTTCTTTAAGCACTTAAAAGAGCGTGATGACGTGTACTTAGGTATATCAACTGGTGCTTGGAAAGAAAGCGGCGCTTTCAAATTGAGTAACGTAGGCATTCCTCACCACGATGTACCATTCCGTGGGTCTGATGATCATTTTACAAAGGCGGGGTTCACGCAGGCTGTAATTGAAGATAGCCATACACACTATGCTATAGAAGAATGGGAGACCGTGTATTATTTTGGTGACAGAGGATATGATGTAGATTCATCGCACCAACTAGGCATGGAATTTATTGGCGTAGGCACGAAGCATCGCCAAGAGCTAGAAAATAAAGGTGTTCCAAATATTGTAAGTGATCTCACCGATCACGCACCAATATTAAACTGGCTAGGACTATCTAATTAAACTGACCTGACCAGTTCTTTTTCCACTAGCCGTACGGAGTACATAAATGTAATTTCCACTTGCTGCTTCTCCCCCATTGTTATCATTACCATCCCAGTTGACACGATGCTGACCAACGGGTAGTTCTTCTTTCAAAAGCGTTTTAACTAGGCGACCGTTCATATCTACAATACTCAGCTCTACTTCCTCTTGGGTGTCAATAAAGAAACGGATACGCGTTTTTCCCGCAAATGGGTTAGGCGATGCTACTATCTCCTTCTCTCCTGCTATTTCTTCTATGCTAGTAAATGGATCTGGTTTTAATCGGGTAGAGTAAATGCCATTACCATGAGTAGCAACAGCTACTGCGCCATCAAATGGACGAGCTTCTACCATATTTATAACTACGTTACCTATCGTTTGTGGGCCTTCCTGTTCCCATAAGGTGGTAAGTCCCGATAGCGTTTGTGTGCTGTATAATCCAACTGTGGTTCCTGCATAGTAGGTAGTAACACCATCCACAGTTATCATTTCTACCCAAGTAAGCGATGGACCATTACCTCTGCCATCAGGGTTTTCCTCTAAATTTCCGCTTACATCGGTCCAAGTCTGTCCGCCATCTATAGTGCTGAAAATACTAGGTATGTTATAGTTTGAAAAACTTACCAATGCTACATCAGCATTATTGGGGTCTACAGCTATACTACTAATATAACCCGATGGAAAGTCTGCTCCAGTTACTGTATTCCGAATAGGTGAGGCATCATTCGCATTCTCTAACTTGAACAACTGCCCGTTCTCTGTTCCATAATATAACGTGTTACCATCGGCTACGCTCATATCTAAAGCTGAGATAGAATTACCCCCGATACCGCCAGCACCTATGTTGCTTTCGGTAACTCTAGTCCACCCTTGGCTAATTGTATTGTACTCTTCTCCTACAATTGGGATAGCGTTCAAACTATCATTCCGCCAAATAAAGCGACCAGCAGCCAAATACATAATATCGTCATCCGTTGGATTCAATATGAATGGATTTATGAACTGATAACCTGAACCGCCAGTAGGGTCTATACGGGTCAAGCCCCTTACATCGCCCGTTAATCCAATATCGAATTTGAACACCTTACCCGTTTGCCACGATAAGTAGAAATTCTTCCGTTCTGGTGTGATGGCACAGAATGAACCATCACCATAAAATACATTGGCCCATTTATTGTCTTCTTGATCTAAATAGGTATAGTATGTTCCATTGTCTTGCATGCCACCTACCAATACATTGCTGTAGGTCTCGCCTGGTTCCATAGCTACGGTGTAAAACTGGCTGTTCTTGTAGCCATTGTTCATCGGCTCCCACACAATAGAAGATGCATCGGCCATGTCATCATCAGTACGGTAAAGTCCACCATCGTTAGCCGTTATCATTACATTAGGATCTGAAGGAAGGAACTCGAACCAATGCTGGTCAGGGTGCTGGTTGGGCCATATGTAGTTAGATGGAGTAATGCTATCGCATTGGTAACCAGCTATCCACTGCGTATTAGCCTGCGAGGTAAATCCATCGGTAGAACGATATACGTTGGTTCCGCCCAAATAAACCACATCAGCATTATCAGGCTTAACAGCAATTATCTGGTCGTAAGTAGATTGTGAATTGTAGTTACCGAATCCAAAATCATAGAATACCTCACAAGGGAAGGTCGGCATG
>CAYGTK010000210.1:0-6660 GCA_964352775.1 uncultured Chitinophagaceae bacterium | reverse complement strand
ATGCTTATCTGAATGCTGGCCTTTCGCTAAAGGTAAATGGCAAGACTTATTTCAGTAGAAATGGCTTGCAAGACTTACTAGAACGTAAAACCGACCCCGACAACCTGCGCTACCCCATCATCCATTTGAAAGATGAGGATATTGAAGTGGCGCTTACCCACGGTAATCAATATGGCGAGGAGTATTACAGCTTTGTGAACGGACAATACACCACACAGGGTGGTACACACCAAGCGGCTTTCCGCGAGGCATTGGTGAAAACGGTTCGTGATTTTTATAAGAAGGACTACGATGCTTCCGATATTCGCTCGTCGGTTATTGGTGCCATAGGTATTAAGGTAGAAGAGCCTGTATTTGAGTCGCAAACCAAAACTAAATTGGGGTCTATAAACATGACACCCGATGGGGTAACGGTGCGGACCTTTATTTTAGATTTCATGAAGCGCAAGTTGGACAACTTCTTGCACCGAAATCAAGCTGTGGCCGATGCGTTATTGAAGCGTATACTACAAAGTGAGCGCGAACGTAAAGAGATTGCAGGCATTAAAAAGCTAGCCAATCAACGCGCAAAGAAGGCTAACCTACACAACAAGAAACTACGCGACTGTCGCTTCCACTACGATACTACCCATGCCCGCTCTGGTGAGAGCAGCATATTTATTACGGAGGGAGATTCGGCAAGTGGGTCGATAACCAAAGCTCGTGATGTAGGAACTCAAGCGGTATTTAGCCTTCGTGGTAAGCCGCTGAACAGCTTTGGCCTTACCAAAAAAGTGGTGTACGAAAACGAGGAATTCAACCTACTACAGCACGCCTTGAACATTGAGGACGGTATTGACAACCTGCGTTACAACAAAGTAATAGTAGCTACCGATGCCGATGTGGATGGAATGCACATCCGCCTACTGCTGTTGACTTTCTTCTTACAGTTCTTCCCTGACTTGGTACGGAAGGGACACGTGTACATACTAGATACCCCGCTATTCCGAGTGAGGAACAAGAAGGAGACCATTTACTGCTACAGCGATGAGGAACGCCAACGGGCCATTGCCAAACTAGGCAGCAAGCCAGAGATAACCCGATTTAAAGGACTAGGAGAGATAAGCCCCGACGAGTTCGGTGGTTTTATAGGGGAAGACATCCGCTTAGAACCCGTGATATTAGCACAAGACGTATCAATTAAAGAGATACTGACCTACTACATGGGCAAAAACTCCCAAGATCGCCAGAACTTCATCATCGATAATTTGAGAGTGGAGAAGGACTTGCCGGAGCTGGCTGGGGTGGAGAAGTAATAGTTGGCAGTCGGCAGTCGCAGTCGGCAGTTTATAGCAATTTGTTACACTGAGCACGGAACGTAGTGGAGTAGTAAAAGTGTGGTGAGCTTGGTTATTGATGAACACATCCCGAAAAGAAACCCCCAAACCGTCATCCTGAACACCTCAAACCGTCATACTGAGCACCCCACACCGTCATCCTGAACACCCCACACCGTCATCCTGAATTCATTTCAGGATCTAACGTAAGAATGACCACCGACAAAAACCATGAAAGAAAGCTACGTATACATACTAGCTAACAAGGCACGAACCATTAACTACATCGGCGTAACCAACGACTTGATGCGTAGGGTGCTTGAACACAAACAGGAAACGGTTAAGGGGTTTACCGCACAGTACCATGTTAAGTACCTAGTGTATTATGAGAAGTTCAACAATGTAGAACAAGCAATTGCACGGGAAAAGCAGTTGAAGAATTGGCAGAAAGAGTGGAAGTGGAACTTGGCGAAAGAGAATAACCCAGAGCTTTTAGACCTGTCTGCTAATTGGTAGGAATAGGTTGCGGGTACTTAGATCCTGAAATGAATTCAGGATGACGTTGACGCTTAGAACGGCCTTATCCAAAACTTAAAACTTACAACCCATCACTTAAAACCGACATCACCCATACACCAACCACCTATCCGCAATACTCTCCCTTTTCAAGCTTCGCGAATCTTTAATGTAGTTCTGGTATACCTTCCAAGGGTGTTTATCGCCCTGCTTGGGTAGTAGGTGTTCCGATCGGGTAACGTAGCCAGCATCAAAATCGAGTAGGCGTTCGGTGTCAAATTCCTTATCGTCAAATTGGGCAACACAGCTTTGGTAGCCGTTTTTAGCCATGTGGTTCAGTAGGCGAGTCACGTAGTGGCAATTCAGGTCGCATTTTAAGGTCCAGCTGGCATTGGTGTAGCCCACGGCAAAGGCAAAGTTGGGCATACCGCTTATCATCACCCCACGGTATACGTGTCGCTTGTTAAAGTTTACCTCTTCGCCATCAAGGGTTAGCTTCATGCCGCCCATCAGTTGTAGGTTCAATCCTGTTGCCGACACCACAATGTCAGCCTCCAACACATCACCTGACTTCAGTTGAATACCCTTTTCGGTAAACTGCTCAATATGGTCGGTCACCATCTCCACCTTACCATCGGCAATGGCCTTAAACAGGTCGCCATCGGGCACTATGCATAGGCGCTGGTCCCAAGGGTCGTAATTGGGGCTAAAGTGTTTTAGGTCGTAGTCGTCGCCCAGTTCTTTTTTGGCACCCTTCAGTATAAACTTGCGCATCTTCTCTGGCCACTTCCGCGAGTAGTTGAATATCAATAAGGTCATCAAAATATTCTTCCAGCGGGTAGCCGTATAGGCCCATTGTTCGGGCATTATCTTTTTAAAGAATTTGGCAATAGGGTCTTCCCCAGGCATGCTCAACACATACGTGGGCGATCGTTGTAGCATGGTCACCTTCTTCGCTTTCTTGGCCATTTCGGGCACTAGCGTAACCGCCGTAGCGCCACTACCAATTACTATCACCTGCTTATCAGTATAATCCGTTTTAGTGTCCCAAGCTTGGGGATGGGTGAGTAAGCCTTGGTAGGTATCGCTGTTCTTAAAATCGGGCATGTAGCCCTGCTCGTAGTTGTAATAACCACTGCACATAAACAAGAACTGACATTGCAAGGTCTGCTGCGGAACACCATCGTGAGCGGCAATTTCTACCGTCCATCGTTTATCGGTGCTGCTCCAGTTGGCGGCTATTACCTTGTGGTTGTATTGTATCTTTTCGTCTATCCCAAACTTGGCAGCCGTATCTTTTATGTACTGCAATATCTGCGGACCCGTAGCCAGCGAGTTGGAACTTGTCCATGGATTGAACGAGAAACCAAGCGTATACATATCACTATCTGACCTAATACCTGGGTACTTGAACAAGTCCCACGTGCCCCCCATCGATGGGCGACTCTCCAGCACGGTATAACTACGATCAGGACATTTACTCTGCAAGTGATACGCCGCACCAATACCCGACAAGCCCGCACCCACCACAATAACATCTACATAAGGAATAGCATCAGAAGCCATATACATCAATTAATAGCCCCTTAAGATACAGAATGTGACTGTTTTCTCAGTAGGCAGAAACAGCTGACCGTATTGCAAAAAGCGTAGGTCATACAGAGCGCGAAGCAGTCGAAGTATGGCGTGCCAAGGAGGGAGCACCATCCAGCGCCGTAACTACTCCTTCAACTGGCGATGCCTCAATAACAAATAGCCCGCAAAACCAACAGCCACCCCAGGCACAAAACCGATAAGGGCACATACCCAACCGTACTTCACCTTAGGCCGCTCGTACATTATCCAAACCACCAAAATGAGCCAACAGCAGAGCACATCGGCCGAATAACCCGACGAGTAGGGATTAACAAAACCCGCCATAAGCGCACCAAGCACATCAGGGTTTTCTATCAGCGGTGGAATTACCACTATGCAAAATATGGCTGTGAAGGCTATGGCAATAAGGTACAGCGCGGCTTTATAAATGCTCTCGTTCATGGTACTACAAGTTTAGCCCCTAAAATAATCAACCTAACCATTATAGGGAGGAGCATGCCCATTTTCAGTAGGTGGTTTAGCTTCTCGGTTCTAGTATCTAGCATCTAATTCAAATCCACAACAGCCTGTTAAATACGTGCTATTTCCGTAACGAATAAGGCCTTAAATTAGCTGGGCAATGAGCGAAGAAATAGAAGACGTTAACGGAGCGGAGCAAAACGGCGAACTGCAAGATAGTAAGCAGCTTAGCGGTATGTACAAAGACTGGTTCCTTGACTATGCCAGCTACGTGATACTGGAGCGGGCCGTGCCTAAGCTAGAAGATGGGTTTAAACCCGTGCAGCGACGCATTCTGCACAGTATGAAGGAGATGGATGATGGTCGCTTTAACAAGGTAGCCAACATTATTGGGCAAACCATGCAGTATCACCCTCACGGTGATGCTTCTATTGGCGATGCTATTGTAAACCTAGGACAGAAAGACTTATTGATAGAAACCCAAGGAAACTGGGGAGATATTCGCACGGGCGATAGTGCAGCCGCCGCACGTTACATTGAGGCGCGACTGAGCAAGTTTGCGCTAGATGTAGTGTTTAATCCACAAACTACGGAGTGGCAGTTGAGTTACGATGGTCGTAAACGCGAGCCAGTTAGCCTGCCCGTGAAGTTCCCGATGGTATTGGCACAAGGGGTAGAGGGTATTGCCGTTGGTTTGGCTACCAAGGTGATGCCGCACAACTTTGTGGAGCTGGTAGAAGGTTCTATAAAAGTGCTGAAAGGTAAAAAGACGCAGCTAGTACCTGATTTTCCAACGGGTGGAATGGCGGATATGAGCGAGTACAATCACGGCTTACGAGGCGGAAAAGTACGCGTGCGGTCGCACATTGATATAGTAGATAAAAAAACGCTGGTAATACGCGATGTATCATACGGTACTACCACCAGCGGGATTATAGACAGCATAATAAAAGCCAACGATAAGGGGAAGATCAAGATAAAGAAGGTGACCGACAACACCGCCAAGGATGTAGAGATATTGGTGGAAATAGCCAGTGGAGTTTCGCCCGATGTTACTTTGGATGCTCTGTATGCTTTTACGGATTGCGAGGTGAGTATTTCGCCCAACTGCTGTGTAATAGTAGACGATAAACCAATATTCATCTCTATAGATGAAATATTACGCATCAGCACCGAGAATACCAAAGACCTGCTGCGCCGAGAACTGGAGATACGCAAGGCGGAACTGCAAGAGAAATGGCATTTCAGCTCGCTAGAGAAGATATTTATTGAAGAGCGTATTTATCGCGACATTGAAGAGGCAGAGACTTGGGAGGCGGTAATTGAGGCAATAGACAAAGGCTTACACAAATACATCAGTACTCCATCGCGACCGAATAAGAGTAAGAAAGTATTGGGCTTGCACCGCGATGTAACCACTGACGATATTGTTAGATTGACGGAGATAAAGATCAAGCGTATCTCTAAATTCGATGGCTTTAAGGCTGATGAGCTTATAAAGAAGATAGAAGACGAACTGACCCAAGTACAACATGACTTGGAGCATTTGACTGATTACGCCATTGCCTACTTCCAACGGATATTAGAGAAGCACGGAAAAGGCCGCGAGCGCAAAACGGAACTGAAAACATTTGGTACTATAAAGGCATCAAGAGTTGCCGCCAACAATGCCAAGCTGTACGTGAATAGGGCCGAGGGCTTTATAGGCTATAGCCTAAAGAAAGACGAATTTGTAGAAGACTGCTCGGATATTGATAAGGTTATCGCTTTTAGAAAGGATGGCAAGTATCAGGTAGTCAAAATTGCTGATAAGGTGTTTGTGGGTAAGGATATTATCCACGTGGCCGTGTGGCGCAAGGGCGATGATATGATGGTGTACCATGCGGTGTATTGGGATGCAGGTAGCAAACGTAGCTATGTGAAGCGTTTCCAAGTCACCTCGGCTACCATGAATCGTGAGTATGATGTGAGTAAGGGCGTAAAAGGCTCTAAGTTGCTTTATTTCGCTGCCCACCCTAATGGAGAATCGGAAGTGATAAAGGTGCAACTATCGCAAGGCGCGAAGGCTAGGATGAAGGACTTTGATTTTGACCTTGCCGACTTAGATATAAAAGGCCGTGGGGCAGGGGGTAATATTTTAAGCCGCTACCCGATACGGAAGATCACTCAGAAATCGGTAGGCGAATCTACAATAGGTGGACGTGATATTTGGTTGGATAGAACCGTTGGGCGTATCAATGCTGAGGAACGGGGCGATTATCTCGGTCAGTTTATTGGCGACGATAAGATACTGGTGCTCTACAAAGATGGATCGTACGAACTCACCAACTTCGAGCTGACAAATCACTACAATATGGCGGACATAAAAGAGGTGGTGAAACTGCAAGACAAAACTGTGGTATCGTGTATCTATCACGATGGCGATAAGAAGCAGTACTTCGTGAAACGCTTCAAAATTGAGACGACCACTTTAGACCAACGTACCAGCATAGTTACCGATCATCAGAAAACTAAAGTCTCGCTTATAACTACGGACAAGTTCCCAAGGATATTGGTAAAAACCGAGCGTGGAAAATCGAAGATAAAAGAGGAAGAAGAAATAGACGTTTGGGAATTCATTGACGTAAAGGGCTGGAAATCGCTAGGTAACCGCTTGAGTTTGAACGATGTGAAGCAGGTAAAAGTGCTAGAAAGCAAAGCAGAAGAACCAAAACAAGAAGCACCTAAAAAGGTAGAGCCGAAGAAGGAAGCGGAAGTAAAGGAAGAAGCCAAA
>CAYGTK010000209.1:0-6799 GCA_964352775.1 uncultured Chitinophagaceae bacterium | reverse complement strand
AAATAGCTCAGTTAGTGACCTTAGACAAAGGCACGATAGCAGTAGAAGATTTTTTCCAAAATCCAGAACGTACTGCCTACCAGATCTCGCCTAACGGAACTTACATTGCCTACCTAGGACCATACGAGAATCGATTGAATGTATTTGTTCAGGAGCTAGGAAGTGATGCTGAGCCAACACGCGTAACTAGCCAAACTGACCGTGACATGGCTGGCTATTTTTGGGCCAATGATGATATACTATTATATGCCAAGGATAATGGCGGTGATGAGAATTTCCATATTTATGCAGCTAACCGTGATGGTTCAGGAGAGAAAGGCCTGACTCCATTTGAGGAAGTACGGGCACAGATAATTGATGACCTGCCAGAGATCAAGAACGAAATTATAGTTGGGCTGAATAAGAACAACCCTCAACTTCATGAGCCATATCGCTTAGATATTACTACAGGTGAATTGACCCAATTGGCGAAGAACGAGGATATAATGAATCCTATCTCTACGTGGTTAACCGACCATGAAGGTAAAATTAGAGCGGCATCAAGAATTAGTGATGGGGTGAATAGTAACTTACTCTACCGCGAAACAGAACAAGATGAATGGACGGTGGTGAAGACTACTAATTTTAAAGAAACGTTGAATCCCCTCTTTTTCACTTTTGATAACAAGAACCTTTATGCCCTGAGCAATTTGGGTAGAGATAAAGAGGCTGTAGTTAAAATAGATGCTCGCACAGGTGAAGAGCTAGAAGTGCTTCTTGAGCATGAAGAATACGACTTGAGTAATTTGAGCTATTCCCGTAAACGCAAGGTGCTTACCGCTATTTCTTACACGGGCTGGAAACGGCAACGTGTTTTCTTAGATGAGGAGGCAGAAGATCTTTACAAGCGATTAGAGCAGGACCTAGGTAAGTACGAGATAGTAGTATCTAGCGTAGATGATGATGAGGTGAAATACATTGTACGTACTTATAGTGATCGTTCATTAGGAAGCTATTACTTGTATGATAAGTCTACCGACGAATTAACTAAATTGGCTAACGTAAACGACAAGCTTAAGGAGGAGGATATGGCTGAAATGAAGCCTATTCAATACACCACTCGCGATGGCTTGACCGTGCATGGATACTTAACGCTACCTAAAGGAGTTGAACCTAAAAACTTACCAGTTGTGGTAAATCCACATGGTGGACCGTGGGTGCGCGATAATTGGGGCTTTAATCCTGAAGTACAATTACTAGCCAACCGAGGTTACGCGGTATTCCAAATGAATTATCGTGGTTCAACGGGTTATGGTCGCGAATTCTGGGAATCGAGCTTTAAGAAGTGGGGTAAGGAAATGCAAAATGATATTACCGATGGTGTGCAGTGGTTAATAGATGAAGGTATAGCTGATAAAGACCGAGTAGCTATATACGGTGCTAGCTATGGTGGCTATGCTACTTTGGCGGGCGTAACATTCACCCCAGATGTATATGCTTGTGGTGTAGATTATGTAGGTGTATCTAACCTATTCACTTTTATGAAGACCATTCCTCCTTACTGGAAACCATACCTAACCATGATGTATGAAATGGTGGGTGACCCAGAAGCTGATAAAGAGCTAATGGAAGCTGCTTCACCAGTATATCACGTTGATAAGATAAAAGTGCCCCTATTCGTAGTGCAAGGAGCTAAAGACCCTCGTGTGAACATTGAAGAATCGAACCAGATCGTAGATGCCCTTCGCGAAAATGGAGTGAACGTACCTTACATGGTAAAAGAGAATGAAGGCCATGGTTTCCGCAACGAGGAGAACCGCTTTGAGTTCTACAAAGCAATGTGCGGTTTCTTAGGGATGCATTTGGGTAAAGAGGCTTAAGCCTCTTTTACCTTGAATTTGATGTTGCGCTCAGCTAGGTGAGCCATAACACTATCAAAACATCCTGCTAGCTGACCTATCTGTTCAGGAGCATAAACGCCTGCTTCAGTTACAAGTTCGTCTATTAATAGCGTTACACCTGCCGTACAAGTATAGCCTGTTGTGCGGGCCATACTGCTGGTTTTGGTTGTTGGGTCATACTCGTCGTATAATGAGTAGGTATAAGTTTTGGCAACACCATTTTCTGTTCCCTCTACGGTGATGCGCATAATGGTGAATTCCGGCTCTTCAGCACCAAGCTTCCATTCTTTGAATAATAACTTTGCCGTAAGGTCTATAGGTTTAACCTTAACCCCGTTCACTTCGGTTTCTTCCATACTGAACATACCACTATCGCGAAGAACTTCCACATTGCTGCGGTGACCCGGATAGCGCAATGTTTTCTCTTTCATGTTCAATACTTTAATGGTATCTAACACGGTTCGTAGTCCATCGGTATTAAATGCCTCGAGCGTTCCGCATTCTTCAAACTGTAGCATTTCTGGTTCGGTAAGGGCAGGCTTGGTCACCACCTTTCCGTTTTCCATCAACCGAGCTGGTCGGGTATACTCTTCAATTACATCGATAGGAGAGAAGGGAGCCTTATATTGCCAAGGTAAGGTGCGCGCCTTAGGTAAGCCACCCACGTAGCAACTGAATTCATCAATTTTCATATTGGCATAATGGTAACCCAATATCAAGTTACTAGAACCTGGAGCTACGCCGAAATCGACAATAGCTATCACACCTTTTTCCTTGGCTAAAGCCTGCAATTCAAAAGGGTCTTCAGGAAAGAAAGAAATGTCAACGTAATTTTTTCCCGCTTCAATAACAGTTCTGGCGGTTTCAAAACCCATATAACCTGGTACAGCACCTACCACTATATCAGCATCTGCAATAACTGCTTTTACTTTACTTCGGTCAGATAGATCAGCTTGTTGGGTACTTATTCCAGCTTGCTTTAGCGTTTGTAAAACTTCGTTACTATAGTCGGCAACAGTTACACTACCATAACTAGTCTGTAAGTCTTTCGCTATGGCACTTCCTACCATTCCACCACCTAAAACCGCTATTTTCATTTCGCTATTCCTTTATGTTTTTTCAAATAAGTAACTTGGGGCTGCAATTATAACCCATTGTTCTTCAATATTAAACCGAACGACATCATGCGTGCTCTTTTATCTTCCCTAGTTCTGTTTTTAATACCGCTTATCGCACTTGCCCAATACGGACCAGAATCGTGGAAGCGACTCAATATGGATCCCTGTTTAGCGCCATTTTATCATGGAGTTGCTTCGGGCGACCCATTATCTGATGCGGTTATTATCTGGACACGTATTACCACGCAAGATCTTTCGTCGGATGTAGATTGGCAAGTAGCTACCGATCTTGGTTTTACCAATGTAGTTCAGTCGGGTACGTTCACAACGGATGCTTCACTTGACTATACTGTCAAAGTAGATGTTACGGGATTAACTGCTGCTACTACTTATTACTATCGATTTTTGAATGGCGCCGCTATTTCAATAATCGGGAGAACTAAAACTGCACCTACTGGATCAACCAATAATCTTCGATTTGCTGTTGGGGCATGTTCAAGTTTTGCTACAGGTTATTTCAACGTTTATAAAGAGATAGGTAAACGAAATGATATTGATGCGGTGATCCACCTGGGAGATTACATTTATGAAGATGGCGATACTGACCCTCCTGGCCGTCCACACGACCCACCTTACGAGATAATTACATTAGACGATTATCGCGCTAGGTATTCTACCTATCGATTAGATGCAGACCTTCGTTATGCGCATCAACAGCATCCGTTCATCAATGTATGGGATGATCATGAATCAGTAAACAATTCTTGGCGCGATGGTGCCTCTAACCACAATGATGCCACCGAGGGTCTTTGGGAAGTTCGTAAAGCGAATGCGGCCCAAGCTTATTATGAGTGGGTTCCTATCCGTCAACCAGACTTGGCTGATGCAGTTCGTATTTACAGAACCATATCTTATGGTGACCTTTTAAACCTGTACATGATCGATACTCGCCTATATGGAAGAAGCGAACAAGGTGTTGGAGCGGCAGAAGACAGAACTATATTGGGTCAACAGCAGATGACTTGGTTGCTGAACGAAATGGGTAATTCAACTGCGCAGTATAATATCATTGGCCAGCAAGTGGTTTTTACTGAAATACCTGGTGTAGGTAGCCAAATACCAATAGTGTTTCCTGATGGTAATGAAGATTCTTGGTTTGGGTACCCAACAGATAGAGATACCATTATTGACTTTGTTGAGCAGAACAATATCAGCAATTTCGTAGTGCTTACAGGCGATGTACATACTGCTTGGGTGAGTGATATTGTTGGAACTAGTGGCTACACCAACGGAAACCCACCTACGGGTTCATCAGGGGTAGAGTTCGTCTGTAATAGTATTACTAGAGAGAGCAGCCCTATTCCAATTCCGCTTTCTACTATTCAAAATATTGCTAGCAATGTTAAGTATGCTGAATTGGTACGTAAGGGCTATGTATTGCTCGACATAAGGGCAGATAAAGTTCAGGCCGATTATTATTCGGTAGATAATATTGCTGACACTAATTATACAATAACCTACGATGCTAGCCATTATATGGACAATGGCACATCTTATTCTCAAGAAGGCAATGCGGAAGCAGCGTCGCTGAACTTACCAGCAACACCAGCTCCAGCTTGTGGCGTAGTAAGTAGTGTTCAAGAGTCTGTGTTAGTAGTAGGGTCGTATCCTAATCCGTTTGCTGATCAAATACTGCTACAGTATTTCGTGGATGATATAAACCCCGTTATGGTTAGCCTATTTGATATGAGCGGTAAGCAAGTTTGGAGTGAAGAAATTCGCCCTGCTATTGCTGGGGTTAATTTTAAGGAGCTTCGCCCTACTGGATTAGTAGCAGGCAGTTACATGTTAATATTAGACCAAGATGGTGCTAAATACCAGCGCCACGTTCAGCATTTAGGCAACTAGTTTAGCAGTTTTATTAAGTAGCTTTTAAGCTTTTGATACCATGTAGGTGGGGAACTTGTTTTGCATTAAATTTGGGGAACAAATAATAGACTCATGCGCACCTTACTTACGCTTGCTTTCTCATGTTTCTTTCTTTTCGGAGGATACGCCCAAGCACATCATGCTTCGTTAAAGCGGTTGAAATTGGATTCTACGCTTGCGCCTTTCTATCATGGGGTAGCTTCTGGCGACCCATTGTCAGATGCTGTTATTATTTGGACGCGAGTAACCACACAAGATATTTCTGTAGATGTTGATTGGGTAATTTCTACCGATGTAGACTTTGCAAGCGCTGCCGCAAGTGGAACATTTACAACTGATGCGAGCAGAGATTACACTGTTAAAGTTGATGTTTCTGGCTTAGCGCCGAATACGGTATACTACTACCAGTTTACAACGGGCGGAGCTTCCTCATTGATAGGCAGAACTAAAACCGCCCCTACTGGCGATAACGATAATGTGCGTATTGCAGTGGTTAGCTGTTCCAATTATACAGCGGGCTATTTTAATGCTTACAATGCCATTTCGAAGCGAGATGATATTGATGCGGTGCTTCACTTAGGAGACTATATTTATGAATATGGCGGAGGCTCTGCCGATAGACCATTAGACCCACCTACGGAGATCATAACTCTTGATGATTACCGCGCTAGGTATTCTCATTATCGATTAGATGAAGACTTACGTGCAGTTCACCAGCAGCATGCTTTTATTTCGGTTTGGGATGACCATGAAACCGCGAACGATTCGTATAAAGACGGTGCCCAGAACCATGATGCTAGCGAAGGAGATTGGGAAGTTCGTAAAAAGAACGGAGTGAGAGTTTATAATGAATGGATGCCTATTCGCCAACCAGATGTGAACGACACTATTCGTATTTATCGTAAGATAAACTACGGTAACCTGGTGAATCTTTACATGCTTGATACCCGCTTATATGGTCGTGATGAACAAGGTTCGGGTACTGATGCCGACAGGGAAATGCTTGGTCCTGATCAAAAGGCATGGATATTGAATGAGCTGAACACTTCTACAGCTAAGTGGAATGTAATCGGCCAGCAGGTAGTGTTCACGGAGATACCTCTTGTAGGAACGAGTAATGAGGATGCTTGGTGGGGATACCCTACCGACAGGGATGATATTATTAATGCTGCTGTTAACAACACGAGCGGTGACCTGGTAGTGCTAACTGGCGATGTACATACTGCGTGGTCATCTGATATTGTTACTCCTACTTATGATGAGAATACACAGGCCAATTCGGCTGGGGTTGAATTCGTTTGTAATAGTGTCACCAGTAGTGGATTGGGCACACCAGTTACTCTCGGTTTAGTACAGCAACTAGCCCCTAACGTGAAATATGTGGAAACAGAATTGAAAGGTTATATTGTTGTCGATTTTCGTGACACCAGTAGCCAATGCGACTTTTATGATGTAAGCACTATTGATACTAAAACTTACAACGAAACATATGATGGTGGCAATTACACCTTAGCAGGCACTAGATATTTGAAAGATAATGTAGCAGCATCTACACCTTTACAAAAGCCTGTTGGTTTGGCGCCTTTAAATTCAGGCAATGCAAGCGCGCACAATCCGCTCTTGATAATAGGTACATATCCTAACCCGTTCGTAGACCAATTACAGCTTCAATACTATGTTGAGGGAACACAAGCGGTTTCTATCCAGTTAGTAGATATGCAGGGTAAGTCTATCTATAAAGATGAAATGAAGCCTGCAATAAAGGGAGTGAATTATAGTACTGTGAACATGGGCAAGTTAAGCGCGGGCAACTACCTATTGACCATTTCGCAAGGTGCTAATACATACAGCCGTCAAGTGCAGGTGCGCTAA
>CAYGTK010000208.1:0-6832 GCA_964352775.1 uncultured Chitinophagaceae bacterium | reverse complement strand
TATTAAAACCCCACCGCTATTTTGTGCGCTTATCTATGCGTAGAAGCAGAAGGAGCCTGGGTACACTAAACTACTTCGAGTTGATGGAAGAAGATGCCAAACAGTTTTTCGATGAGTTGATAAACGAAGCAAAAAGTGTGGAGGAAGTTCGCACCCGTGCTGGCATTGACACTATATACGACAAGGCCCTTTGGTTGGAATTGAAGTATGTGATCAACTTTTGGTTAGAAGACCACAGTGCAGACTTTGAACGAACTGATGCCGCTATTGAAAAGGTAGTGAATTTAGCCTTCGATGTGATGGGCTACAATGTACTTGATTCCATGTTCGACCTCGGAAAATTTTGGTTGAACAACGGTAAATAATGGCAAACTCACAAGACAAGATACCTACAGGAAAAGTACAGCGGGCTACCCGTTTTTTAAAAACAGGGGCCAAAGTAGGTGGCAATTACCTGAAGCACTATACCAAGAAAGCTTTCGATAGCTCCGTTACCCGCGAGGAACTGGACAAGAAGAATGCCGAGGATATATTTGAGAGCCTTAGCGAGCTGAAAGGCAGCGCCCTAAAGGTGGCCCAAATGGTAAGTATGGATAAAAACATACTGCCCAAGGCTTATACTGATGTATTTGCGCTGGCCCAGCACAATGCGCCGCCACTCTCCTACCCGCTGGTGGTAAAAACGTTTAACAAGTATTTTGATAAAAGCCCTACGGAGCTGTTTGATAGCTTTAGTAAAGATGCCCTACATGCTGCCAGCATAGGCCAAGTACACGAGGCTAAAGTAGACGGCAAGAGACTGGCCGTAAAGGTGCAATACCCTGGCGTGGGCGATAGTGTGGTGAGCGACTTGAACATGGTGAAGCCTTTTGTAACCACCGTGATGAGTATTCCTGATCATGAAATAGAAGAGCACTTTAGTGAGGTGAAAGACCGTCTGCTAGAAGAAACCGACTACGAATTGGAATTGAAGCGCGGTATGGAGATCTCTACCGCTTGTGCGCACATTGAAGAACTCTACTTTCCTACTTACTACCCTGAATATAGCAGCAAGCGCGTGCTTACTATGGATTGGATAGAGGGTATGCACTTTGAGGATTTCTTGAAGACCAACCCTAGCCAAGAACTACGAAATAAAATAGGATTAACCCTTTGGAAGTTCTACGACTTTCAAGTGAACACCCTTAAGCGGGTTCATGCTGATCCGCACCCAGGTAACTACTTAATAGCCGAGGATGGCCGCGTAGGTATTCTCGATTTTGGTTGTGTGAAAGATATTCCAGAAGATTTTTACCAAGAGTTCTTCCGCCTAGTTCGCCCCGATTATTTGGACGACCCTGTAGCGTCGGAGAAGATATTTGAAGAGCTAGGATTCATCTTCCCAGAAGATACACCCGAAGATCGCGAGGCTTACGTGAATATTTTCAGCGAGGGTATCCGCTTATTAGGTCGCCCCTTCTTCCAACCCAGTTTTGATTTTAGCGACAAGGCCTACTTCAAAGAGATATTCAAAATGGGCGAAGGCCTCTCCAAAAACAAAATGCTCCGCAAAAGCAAGCGCAGCCGAGGTAATAGCCACGGTATCTACATCAACCGCACCTATTTTGGGCTATACAATATCCTACACATGCTAGGTGCTAATATTGAAACGCCTACTACTTTTCCTGGGTGGAATTCGACTAGACCTTCTTAGCCAACTCCTGCACTGCGGTGTATGCAGACCGAGCAGCACCATGGACGGTGGCCCAACTCTCTTTATCTAAGGCTTCGCCAGCAAAGTAGAGCTTATTGTTGATAGGTTGGGTGATGGTGTCTACGGCCTTTTTAGCATTGGTGTGGTGCGAGTACGATGCGCCTATATAGGGTTCAGCGGTCCAATTCTGTACTAAGTGCTTTACGTAGGTTTGGGTGGCTTTTCCGCTGAACATCTCGTCTAGCTCACTTAGTACTTTGGCTATTATTTGTTCGTCGGGCAGGCTGGTGTATTCCAATGCTCTGTCGCCTACGCAAAATAAGGCTAGTACATTCTTGCCACTCTCTTTACGGAACATGGCATCGTAAAATATCTTCTCGCCATTATTGTTATCCCTGTAATCGCCTAGGCCGCCGTAGTAGAGCATATCGGGGTAAAAGTGTTCGGTAAATTCCATGAATACCTTAATGGCCCCCTTTGGCATGGGCACACCATCTATAGCGGTCCATTTATCATCGGGTAAATTGGGGGTGAAGGCTATATCCCTTCGCTGAAGGATGTTCAAGGGAACGGTAACCAGTACCTTATCGCACGTGTACTGGGTGTCATCATCAGTACTTACCTCCACTTTATCGCCTTGGTAGTCGATCGCTTTTACTGGGCTGTTGTACACTATGTTTGCGGCAATGCTGGGTACAATGTAAGTCTCCAAAAAATCGAACCAAGTGGTGTTCTTAAACTTATGTTCGCTGTAAAATAGGCTAGCTACATTTCGGCGGCGAAGCTTCCCGTTCTTCCAGATATAAATGGATCGTGGGCTGTATTTTATGACCTCTATATCGGTAGCAGTAGATGGATCATTGACTATTTCTGACAATATCTTTGGGTTGGTATGTATCCATTCGGCACCAAGATCGATGGGTTTGTCCGAAAAGCCTTCTATCTTTTTCACTCGCCCACCGTACACGGCCGAAGCCTCAATTACTTGATGACGGATACCATAGCGGCCCAGTATATAGGCTGCCGTTAAGCCTGCAGCGCCAGCACCTATTATCAGCACTTTACCATTGTAGGAAATAGCATTGCCACCGAAGCCGATACCACCTTTACTAGATGATGTCATCATTGACAGGAATGGTAGCCCCAAGCCAAGTGCCAAGACGCTTTTTATAAACTCTTTTCTATCCATTAATTGGCTGCTTTAACCCCCTGTAAGTTAGTGAACAAAAGCAAGCCAATTAATAAGACTATTACTAAGCTATAAACAAGGGTAATGAAGGTTAACATGTTTAAGGAAACAGGATTAGGGTTAACTCAAAACGTGTAATGTAGAACTACGAGAGTTCAGTGATTTAACTATGTTAATAAGGTAACGCATCTCGTACATATTATACGTATCTTTGCAGCCGATTTCAAAAAATATCTACATGCAAAGTTTACGTAACATCGCCATCATTGCCCACGTTGACCACGGTAAAACCACCTTGGTAGACAAAATGCTTTTGGCAGGCCAACTCTTTAAAGAACACGAGATACCTGGCGAACTTATTCTTGATAACAACGACCTAGAGCGCGAACGTGGTATCACCATTTTGGCGAAGAACGTATCTGTACGTTACAAAGGTGTAAAGGTCAACATTATCGATACTCCTGGTCACAGTGACTTTGGTGGTGAGGTAGAGCGTGTGTTGAACATGGCTGATGGTTGCCTGCTTTTGGTAGATGCCTTTGAAGGACCAATGCCACAAACACGGTTTGTGATGCAGAAGGCTTTGGAATTAGGCCTTAAGCCTATTGTTGTTGTAAACAAGGTAGATAAAGAGAACTGTACACCTGACGAAGCAGTAGAAGCTGTTTTTGAATTGATGTATAGCCTTGATGCTACCGAGGAGCAATTAGACTTCCCCGTAGTATATGGTTCAGCCAAGCAAGGTTGGATGAGTATGGACTGGAAGAAACCTACCGATAACATCACCGACCTTATGGATGTCATACTAGATCACGTTCCTGAGCCAAAGGTAGAAGAAGGTACCCTGCAAATGCAGATCACTAGTTTGGATTACTCTTCGTTCATCGGTCGTATTGCCGTTGGGCGTTTGTACCGTGGTACATTGAAGTCGGGCCAACAAGTAGCTTTAGTTAAGCGTGATGGAACTATCGTGAAAAGCAAGCTGAAAGAACTATATGTATTCGAAGGCTTTGGAAAAATAAAAGTAGACGAAGCACAGTCGGGCGATATTTGTGCATTAGTAGGTATTGAAGGATTCGAGATCGGCGATACTGTTTCGGATGTAGAAAATCCTGAGGGCTTGAAAGCCATCAGTATTGATGAGCCTACCATGAGTATGTTGTTCACTATTAACGATTCTCCTTTCTTTGGTAAAGAAGGAAAATTTGTTACCTCTCGCCACGTGAAAGAGCGTTTGGATAAAGAACTAGAAAAGAACCTTGCCCTACGTGTAGAACCTACTGGAAGTGCTGATAGCTTTATGGTATTCGGTCGTGGTGTGTTACACCTTTCCGTTTTGATAGAAACTATGCGCCGCGAAGGTTATGAACTGCAAATTGGTCAGCCACAGGTTATTATAAAAGAAATTGACGGCAGGAAAAATGAACCAGTTGAGGAATTGACCATCGACCTTCCATCTGATATTTCAGGCGTAGCCATTAACTCCGTTACCCAGCGTAAAGGTGAAATGCAGAGCATGGAGAACAAAGGTGACCGTACTATTGTACGTTTCCTTATTCCTTCACGTGGTATTATGGGCTTGCGTAACTACTTACTTACCGCTACTGCTGGTGAGGCAATTATGAGTCACCGTTTCTTAGAGTTCCAACCGCACAAAGGAGAGATACCTGGTCGCCAGAACGGATCATTGATCGTAATGGAGAACGGAAAGTCTATTGCCTTTAGTTTGAACAACCTACAAGATCGCGGTAAATTCTTTATTCACCCTAACGAGCCTGTATACGAAGGGCAGGTTATTGGTGAGCAGAACCGCCCGGGCGACATCGTAGTGAACGTTACTAAAACGAAGAAACTAT
Organism: uncultured Chitinophagaceae bacterium; assembly: GCA_964352775.1. Lineage (GTDB taxonomy): Bacteria > Bacteroidota > Bacteroidia > Chitinophagales > CAIOSU01 > CAYGTK01. The sequence goes on along the minus strand of CAYGTK010000208.1, from coordinate 2,094 downwards.
CGAACATGCGTTCATCAGGTGCTGATGATAAAATGCGCCTAGCTCCTCCTATCACGTTTAGCTTAGAGGAAGCTTTGGAGTACATCCAAGCCGATGAGTACGTTGAGGTAACACCAGAAAGTATTCGCCTTCGCAAGATCTTCTTGAAAGAGAATGAGCGTAAGCGTGGAATGAAGTTTAGCTAGATAGCTACTACTTAGTAGTTAGACTTATTACGAATTACCTTATGTATCTGCGTGTTTGTCCGTAGCAGTTGCTTCTTGCAACTTCAATAGCCTTGTTAGCAGCCTCCTGCTCTTGTTCACTGTTTGCATTCCATTCATCAGCACAGGCTTGTGCTAATGCAGGGCAATCTCTGTAATTCCACTTTATCATGTATTCCATCGGCATCAATAGAAAGAGCAGGAATATACCACCCCATATGGTGGAGCGGGTAAACAAGGATTTGTTTATGGTATCTTCCTCCTGGCTTGATACATGATAGGTGTATGCTGCTATAAGTAAAACTGGAAAGCACACTAAAAGGAACATCTTACTTTCGGCATCTAAAATAAGCTTTAGGAATACCCCAATTAGGCCTACACCTATTAATATGCCAAGTAACAAGAGACCGATCTTCTTTCCAGTTTTATATTCCTTATTTCCTGCCAATAACCAGTAAGTGGCGGATATATAGAACAACGGTAGGCAAGCAATACATGCGTATTCAAGTACTATGCCAAATGGTGCTGCTGCTGGATCAAACAGTATTCCGATAAGGAATAGCACTATAAGCACCTTTTCTGTGATCTTCATATTCTATGTGTCATCTTATGTAAAAAGTGATCTACTAGTCTGAAAAGCGTTCACTTAGATCGGGATATAGCTTACCTAATAGTTTGCCTTCCGCATCTGTATTAAGTGTTATTCCATGTTCGTTCAGTAGTATTTTAGGGTAAATAGGAAAAATGGAACGCCCCATTTTCAAGTATTTCATATGTCCACGAGTAATTTCGGTTCGTTCTTTACCTAAGCGCCTATATATTATGGCTGTGCGTTCTTCCTTTTTTAGATGAAGTTCTTTGTAATAAAAACGTTGGAATAACGAATAGCATAATGTAATACCGAAAAAGCAAGTTAACACTATAGCCACCCTCGTAGTATTAGCACTTACTATCGCAGTTATAGATACTAGTAAGAAGAGGAATAGGATGATGAGAAAAGTCGTTGTCAATTGAGGTCGAAATTCTAAGACCTCCTCTTTCTCAGAAACCTTTGTTAGACCAATTCCGGATGATAATGGAGTTACTTTTGACATAATCATTTACTCCTTTATGATATCTTATCAATCCCAATTAAAAACAAACAACCTCCAGCCATTATTATCATCATGGTTCACCTCCAGCACACGAGTTTGAAGTAAGCTTTGTGCTGACCTATCATAAGTTACTTTTGGAGTAGCTAGCCATACACGCTCATTGGTGCTTTTTACATACAGTTCGGCATCAACAAATTCGTTACCGAGAACAAAGGCAGGTAAGGTATTCACCACGCTTTCATTATCATCTAAGTTCACTATCACGCTCTTGTTCCCAAAACCCAATTCAATGTAAACAGGCTCCGGTATATCCCCGTTTACAGAGAATAGTACTGGCATATTTTCACGACCTGGGGCTTGGCAACTGGCAGATTCTTTAGCGCCTTCATTACAGGTTTCTAGCATTACCCCAACGGCTTGCCTGCGTACATAGTCAGAGCATTTTTCTTCTACTTCAGCTATAATACTATTACAGGTGCCATTCTGTAGTATTCTAAAATATTCTTGCAGAGCGGCGTTACATTCTTCACAATCAGAGGCATCGCCACTATCGCAACTGGTCCATTGCAAGGTGCATAAAGAGAGTAATACAAAAAACAAATATCGAGCCTTCATAATTATCGTTTCGATAAAGAAAGTAATAATTGAGTTGATAATACCTCGTTGCTATTCACACTGCCTAATTCATCAATATCAGTTTCTTAGTTATCTGCTGTCCATTTGATGATAAGTTTATCAAGTATATACCCGATGGCAATTCGCTTACATCTACTTTTACTGCTGTGCGGCTTGGTAAC
>CAYGTK010000207.1:0-7061 GCA_964352775.1 uncultured Chitinophagaceae bacterium | reverse complement strand
CAGCAAATTCATTAATACTCCTTGGCGGAACAGGGCGAAACCGCTACTAGAGGAGCTACTTTCATGATCGCCAGTAGCAGGTGCTTGCTCGTTATAGGCCTGATAGGCTAGGTAAAGTAGATAGATAACTCCAAATACTTTTATCGCCAGAAATACCTTGGGCGAACTAGCTACTATGGCCGATACGCCTAGTGCTGCTGCCGTGGTATGGGCTAACACACCACTGCATAATCCTGTGGCTATAAGTATACCTCTACGTGCTCCGCCAAGGCTACTTTCCAGTACCACATACATATTATCTGGCCCTGGCATTAGTGCCATTAGTGCCGATGCACCTATAAAAGAGAGGACTACTGTTGGGTCCAAGCTAGTTTAGAACGTTGCCGTGTAATCGTAGGTGTCGCAAGGTGTTACTTCTACTATCTCGCTCCACGTAACGGTGGGGTCGTTCACATCTTTAACAAATAGATTGTAAGAACCAGCCTCTAAAGTTTCAATAGTTAATGCTCCATTGGCAGTTACCGAACCCTTGGAGTCAGAATTCAATAGCACTTCTAGTGTTCTAGAGGTTTGGTTCAATATCTGCAGGTCGCCCGTGTTGTTCTCTTCACATTGTTGCTCGGCGCAGCTACTCATTAGCAGTGCTACTGCTATCAACAGGCTTGTTATCATGGTTCTTGTATTCATTCGTAGGTTATTTTATCCAGTTCACTTTTTCACTTATCGACTTTCGGCGGCCCAGTGGTGTGGGTTTAGCTATTTGTCCAACGTATAGAAAGCCCAAAAGCTTGTCGTCAGCCCCTAATCCGAGGAATTCTTTAGCCTCGTCAATAAAGGTAACTCCACCTGTAGTCCAGTAGCAGCCTATGCCATAAGCATGGGCGGTAAGATACATATTTTGAACGGCACAGGCGGTAGCCATCACTTCTTCTATCTCGGGTATTTTGCCCGTTTCGCAACGCTTCATCCCAATAGAAATAATGTGCGAAGCTAGCAGAGGGTTTTTCTGCATTTTCAGATATTTATCTTCTCTAAAAGCCTCACCTTCCTTGTGTTTTTTATATAAGGCCGATTGCCAGTCGGCAAAAGTTTGTAGGCCATCGCCCGCAAATACGGTAAATCGCCAAGGTTCGGTCAGGCCATGATTAGGTGCCCAGTTAGCATTCTCTAGCAGCTGCTCTATAATAGCATCTTCTACTTGCTCGCCAGGGGCAAATTGCTTGGGCCACACACTTCGGCGCGTGCGTATCAATTCATTAAGTTCGGTGGTGTTGAAATTCATACAACGCTCATTTGCCGCTAAAATAATAAGTGGCGAGCAGAGTAGTAGGGGCTAGGCTATTTATTAGCTAACAAACGTCGGTGATAGTCAATTTGCCCTAAGTGATAACTGAAATGCGAAACGGTATGCGTTAAGAACATAGCCGTGGTATATTGTTCCGTATTCACCTTCGGGAAGGGATAGTTGGCTTGTAGCTGTTCTTCAGTAAGCTGGGGTAATACCCTGTTTATCATGGCTTTGGTCTCGTGTAAAGCTTCTATCAACTTCTCTCGTGGCACATTGGTATCTGTAAACTCCCAATCGCGATTGCGCACATAACCTGTATTGCCCAAGGCATGCCCAATAAAGTGATCTACATTACCCAGTAAGTGAAGCGCTAAATTCCCGCCAGGGTTATCTACCTTATCCGTTCTTACCCACATATCTGCCTCGTTTGGGTAGGCGAGTAGCTTTTGCTCTAGCTTATCTAGTTCTCTGCTGAGTAATTGGGTAAGTACTTGCTTAAGCATGGTAGAAAGATAGGCTAATTTGCCACTTTCTCAACATAGCTTTATCTAAACAAATAACGACTATTAGTTAGCCTTAACTGTAGCCATCTTAATAACCCCGAACTTGCTAAGTACCATTATTACAGGGTAAAGAGGGTCAAATTCATACCATTTATTGGCAAAGTTGGCACTTGATGGATACTTATGATGATTGTTGTGCAAGCCTTCGCCTAGCATTATCACATCCCACATCATTAAGTTGGTGCTGGTGTTGTTCACCTTAAAATTTCGGTAGCCAAATTTGTGAGCAAAATAATTCACGATAGCCCCATGTATAGGTCCGTTCAAAATATGGATAGGTAGTAATAGGAACATCCACCATTGCGTAGCAAAGAGTACATAGAAACCTACATAAAAGCTGATCCACATGATGCGCGAAAGAGGTTTATGGGCCATTTTATCTAAGCTATCCCATTCAGGTAGGCCCTTGCTGTATTTTTCATCGTGTGTTTCACGGCGATTGAAAATGGCGTTGTAACTGTTCTTAGTATGCCACATCATTCCCATTAAACCCGTGCTGTGCTGAGGCGAATGTGGGTCTTCAGGTGTATCTGTATGGGCATGGTGCAAGCGGTGCATAATGCCGTAAGCCCTTGGGCTTAAGTACGAACTGCCTTGGAATAGGTAGCTCAAAATAAAGAAAATCCGCTCGGCCTTATAACTCATGGTGAATTGCGAATGCGATGCATAGCGATGCTGGAAAAAGGACTGAAAAAAAAGCGATAAATACCAGTGAGCAACAACTACACTGAGAATAATAATAAGAGAAGTGGTATCTGACAAATTCAGCATGAAAGAACTATGTGGAGAGAGAAGAAATAAGGCGAACAATATAGTTCTAACGTAAATTGCGAAGCTTTAAGAATGAGCGTTCTAAGCGCTTCTGCTTTAAGCTACTGCAAATATAACGCTCGAAGAGTTACTAAGTTGTCAATTAGTGTAAAGCTTATTGTGGAAAGACCTGATATCTTACTTCAAGCCCCATTAAACAGGCATTATCGGGGTATGAAAATACCTTACATATTACTAGCGGCCCCCATTAGTAAAAAGAAAGACTACATCTTAAAAGAGTGGTTATCTTACATCCGCCAACTGAGCTACCCCAGTTACGACATCTACTTAGTTGACAATAGCAAGCGCCCAGGCTACGACAAACACATTAGCGATACCTACGGCATTCGCTGTGGTAGGGTAGACCCAACCGGAAAGCGCGCACCCAACTTTATTGCTGAAAGCCAGAATATGTTGCGCAACCATTTTTTGGAAGGCAGCTATACCCACTTCTTCAGTTTAGAGTGCGATAACTTTCCGCCGCCTAATATTATAGAGTTTATGCTCAGTTTTAAGAAAGACAATTTCAACATTCCTTATTTTTTGAAAAGGGGAGAAGAGCAAACCTTAGGTGTGCAGCGTAGTATTATTAATTACCAAGGCCATTGTAACAACAAAGTGATGGGGCCAAATGATAGCATTCGGCACTTTGATGGGAAAGTGAGGCCTTACTTTGCACCCAGCTTAGGTTGTACGCTACTTACTAGAAAACTGGTTGAACAGATAAGATTCAGAGTGTCAAATAGTAACCCCATGGCTTTTTCTGATAGCTTTTTTCATTGGGATAGTAATAAGTTGGGCATTAAACCCTTCGTGCACATGGGGCAGTTGTGTGAACACCATCGCTTTACTTGGGCTTTTAATAATGACTTAATAAGAGCTAGTTAGGAAGGTTTTTTATAGGCGAACTTTTAGACCGAACTGTGTAGGATACTATGAAATTTCAACCCGCTAATAACTATCTACTTAATACTAAGCTATTTCTTATTTTTGCAGCACCAATGTTGAACCTCAAAAAACACATCTATGGCATTTGATATCGAGATGATAAAAGCAATGTATGAGCGCATGCCCGAACGCGTAAAACAAGCGCGTGAATTAGTTGGTCGCCCACTTACACAAGCTGAAAAAATATTATACACCCACCTATGGGATGGTTTACCAAGCGAGCCGTATGAGCGTAGCAAAAGCTATGTTGATTTTGCGCCCGACCGTGTTGCTATGCAAGATGCAACTGCACAAATGGCCTTATTGCAGTTTATGCAAGCAGGCAAAAAGCAAGCAGCTGTACCTAGTACGGTGCATTGCGATCACCTTATTCAAGCCAAACTAGGGGCTGATGAAGACTTGGCAGAAGCGAAGTTGAAGAACAATGAGGTATTCAACTTTCTAAGCACAGTAAGTAACAAGTACGGTATCGGTTTCTGGAAACCAGGTGCAGGTATTATTCACCAAGTGGTGTTAGAGAATTACGCCTTTCCAGGTGCTATGATGATAGGTACTGACTCACACACTGTTAATGCAGGTGGATTGGGTATGGTAGCTATTGGAGTAGGTGGTGCCGATGCGGTTGACGTGATGGCAGGAATGCCTTGGGAACTGAAATTCCCTAAGTTGATAGGTATCAAATTAACAGGAAAACTTAGCGGCTGGACAGCGGCTAAAGACGTTATACTTAAAGTAGCTGGTATACTTACCGTTAAGGGTGGTACTGGTGCTATTGTGGAATACTTTGGCGAAGGTGCTGAAAGTATGTCGTGTACTGGTAAAGGAACTATTTGCAACATGGGTGCAGAGATAGGTGCAACTACCTCTACCTTTGCTTACGATGAAAAAATGGCCGAGTACCTTCGTGGTACCGATCGTGCTGAAGTAGCTGAACTAGCTGATGCTGTTAAAGAGCACTTGCGTAGCGACGATGAAGTATACGCCAACCCTGAGCAATACTACGATGAGTTGATAGAGATCAACTTGAGTGAATTAGAGCCGTATGTAAACGGACCATTTACGCCAGACTTGGCAACTCCTATCTCTCAGTTTGCCGCTAAGGTGAAAGAAGAAGGATGGCCTCAAAAACTAGAAGTAGGTTTAATAGGTAGCTGTACCAACAGTAGCTACGAAGATCTTACCCGTGCAGCATCGCTAGCACAGCAAGCGGTAGATAAGAACTTGAAAGCAAAAGCAGAATTCACCATTACTCCAGGTTCGGAAATGGTACGTTTTACTGCTGAGCGCGATGGCATCTTAGATACCTTCGACCATATTGGTGGTGTGGTATTGGCTAATGCTTGTGGACCGTGTATTGGTCAGTGGGCGCGTCATACTAACGACCCTAATAAGAAGAACTCCATCATCACTTCGTTCAACCGTAACTTCGCTAAGCGTAACGATGGTAACCCTAACACCCACTCCTTTGTGGCTTCGCCAGAAATAGTAACGGCTTTCGCTATTGCGGGCGACTTGGGTTTCAATCCATTAACGGATACTTTGACCAACGAAAAAGGGGAGCAGGTAAAACTAGACGAACCACACGGTTTGGAAATGCCACCAAAAGGTTTTGATGTAGAAGATGCAGGTTTCCAAGCTCCAGCAGCAGATGGTAGTGGAATTAGCGTAGAAGTGAAAGACGATAGCGAGCGCCTACAGTTGTTAACTCCTTTCCAACCTTGGGATGGTAAGAATATTACGGGCATGAAGCTATTGATAAAAGCTTTCGGTAAATGTACTACTGACCATATTAGTATGGCAGGCCCATGGTTACGTTACCGTGGTCACCTCGATAACATATCAAACAACACCCTAACGGGAGCGGTAAACGCTTTCGGTAAGGCTACTGATAAGGTGAACAATCAACTAGACCAGTCGTACGGAACTGTACCAGGTGTAGCTCGTGCTTATAAAGCAGCAGGTGTACCAACCATAGTAGTGGGCGACCACAACTACGGGGAAGGATCATCGCGCGAGCATGCAGCTATGCAGCCGCGCCACTTGGGTGTGCGTGTGGTATTGGTGAAATCATTTGCTCGTATACACGAGACTAACTTGAAGAAGCAAGGAATGTTAGGATTGACTTTCGCAACGGAGTCGGATTACGACAAAGTACAGGAAGACGACACCATCAGCTTCTTAGATCTTGACCAATTTGCCCCAGGCAAGCAGTTAAACCTAGAGTTTGCCCACGCCGATGGAAGCAAAGATGTAATAACCGTAAATCACACTTACAATGCACAGCAAATAGAGTGGTTTAAAGCAGGTAGCGCATTGAACCTAATTCGCAAGCAACAAGCCGCGAACTAAGAAGCGAGTGCTTCACCTATAATAAGCAAGCCCCCTAGCCTATTGGTTAGGGGGCTTTTTTGTGTAAAGCAGCATGGACCAACCTAATCAAACAAACTGAATTTGTAATCCTATCATGATTTGGCAGCCATAACTTGTTGAAACATTATATCAATAGATGGAGCAAAAATTGCTACGGATAGATTGGTAATAGTGGAGTAAGCGCTTATATACTAGAATACAATTTACAATCCCCTTAAACCAAAATGTCAGGGGGCTTACTTTTATATCGCCATTCATATAGTGTTATGCACCTGAGTAACCTGTAATTTAACAACGTGATGTTTCCCGCCTAAATCCTTTGTAGTTAAGGATTTGGTCTAATAAACACCTTTCTTTCTCCATAAAAATCATGTAATAAAACGGGTGATAATTATTTTAAATAGCTTGGAGGGCCTGCTAATAATAAGAAGCCCTAATCTACTTTAGCGGTGTATTAAACACACCAACGGGCTATGAGAGCAATTACGGGCTTTATCATTCTTCTTTTTACTCTTCAATTGGCTAATAGTCAAACAACCCAACTAGGCTTAAATATAAACGGAGAAGCAACCGGTGATCAATTGGGTCGTTCAGTAAGTTTATCGGCTGATGGGAGTCGTATAGCCATAGGTGCAATAGCTAACGATGGTGCTAGCAACAATGCTGGTCACGTACGTATATACGATTGGGACGGTAGTGCATGGGTACAAGTAGGTATGGATATAGACGGGGAAGCAACAGAGGATTTTTCAGGCTTTTCGGTAAGTTTATCGGCAAATGGCAATCGCGTGGCTATTGGTGCGCCAAATAACGACGATAGTGGCAATTTTGCTGGTCACGTAAGAGTATACGACTGGGGTGGAACCGCATGGCTACAGGCTGGAATGGATATTGACGGGGAGGCCGCTGATGATATTTCGGGCACTTCTTTAAGTTTATCGGCTAATGGAGATCGTTTAGCTATAGGAGGCCGAGGGAACGATGGCAATGGCAGTAATTCCGGCCACGTAAGGATATATGATTGGGATGGAACCGCTTGGTTACAAGCTGGAATGGATATAGATGGTGAGTCAGCTGGTGAT
>CAYGTK010000206.1:0-7092 GCA_964352775.1 uncultured Chitinophagaceae bacterium | reverse complement strand
ATTGTATCACGGTACAGCGCAGCGGAACGTAAACTCCATAATGGAGCAAGGTTTACTGAAACGCGAGCGCAACCATGTACACTTGAGCGACAACCGCGAAACAGCCACACAGGTTGGCCAACGCTATGGCAAGCCCATATTGCTTTTAGTTAATACCGAGGCGATGTTGGCTGCAGGTCATAAATTCTACCTATCGGCCAATGGGGTGTGGTTAACCGATTCTGTACCCGCTGAGTTTTTGAGTTTGGAGGAGTAGACCTAAGGCTTATGTGGTGAAGGTTTGGCTAACATGTTGAACCAAACCCTTGTGCAGCTTATTTATGCGCGTTAACCAAAAGGAAACCTTTACCAGTTTCTGGGCAATAGTGGCTGGCCATATAGCCTAGGTGCGACCGCTGCAGGGTTTCTCCATTTACGCCTTCGCTAAGGTTATAGGCTGCAATTCGGTAATGCTTGGTATTTTCCTTGCAAGCATAGGTCCTTAGCTTCACATCAAAGCCAATTTCGGCCCTACCAGCTAGTGCCTCATGGGTGGCCATCAATTTAACCGTTTGCGCATGTTTGCTTAAAGTGGTAGCCTTTAGTAGCGCATAGTATTCCTCTTCTGTGGCCGTAAAAGTGAGTAGCATTACAAATAATTCTCTCTGGTGATCTTCGTTTGCAGACTGGAGCTTAACATGCCCGTAGCGCTCATAAGTAGTAATATGGTGAACATAGTTGGCTACATCAATCCCAACATAGGTGCGCGCTAGGTCATTATGCTTCTTTGTGTTATCACACCCCTTGTATAGGTATATAAGTAACACAAACAGCGCCGTTAGGGTAAGTATATTTCTAAGTCTCATGGATAGGGATGGTTTATCAATAATTCCCCTTGTGCTCCATCTTCAACAGTATACATAAAGTAAAACTGCTCACCTCGTTTAATTGTACTATCGTTCATTATGTGAAATACCTGCTCGCGTTTGCCATCCTTTTCATACCAGAACCTGTACAGCCACCTTCCTTTACTCATCTGATGTATATGCTTTGGGTTAAGCCCATAAGCAGTAGCAACGGTATACACCACATCCTTTTCAGGATGCTTTTCTGGAGTTGAATAGTACTGTATCATCCCATATACAGAACCCAACATCAACATCAGTTGAAAAACACTTATTAGAGTTAAGAATGGTTTTTTTCTATCGAATACCATAGTTCAAGAGAACAAATTTACTGATCCTAATTGATAGCATTAACAGAGGTGGAGTACTATTAATGGTGTTTCAGCCCCAAAAAGCCTTCCATACCTTAAACATTAGCTTTATATTTATAGCAACAACCTATCATGACCCGCACTTTCAACTTCGCTACGCTACCTATTGCCGTAATTATACTACTGCTATCTCCCTTGGCTAATGCGCAGAACCTTATCCAAAATGCGGGTATGGAAACAGCTACCATTGGGCCACCTATGGGCAATCCAATTGCTCCCTATCCAGGAACTACCGATTTCTGGTCGGCCACAGTAGCTGATGGTGAATTGATATTAGACCCACCCAATGCTTACAATGGCAATAGTTACTTAAGTGCACTTCAAAATCCAGGAGCTAATACCCAACCGCCATTCACAGGGTCACACCTTGGCGGGGTAGGATTTGACAAGCCCGGGCAAGTAGTAGCAGTTAACCCTAACACTACCTACGACCTTTCCTTTTTTCATCGCCATGGCGATGGTTCACGTTATGGCTATACATCAGGCGATATGTTACTGGAAGTATATGAACTTCAGCCCACAGTTTCGCTAATTACTAATTCCATAACTGCTGCTCCTGCCGCTTGGTCGCCCTTTAGCACCAGCTTTACTACAAATGCCGCTACTACCGAAATATTCATCATGTTCTCCATAATTGCATCGAACAGTGCTGATCTATGGATAGACGATGTAGACCTAAGAGAAAGACGGGCTTCTGGACTGATAACCACCCGCTGCGATGGCTTTTGGAACGACCCTGATATATGGACTGGTGGTTTAGTACCTGCCGCAGGCGACAGCATAAGAGTAAATCACCGCGTGCGTTACACCAGTGCGATGACGTTTAACAACAACGACCTCTACGTTTCGCCTACAGGAGACTTGTGCGGAACTTTTGACCTTACCTTTCCTGCTGGTTCTCCTTCCATTATTGCAGGGCAACTAAGCGCATCAACCGTAACGCTATCTGATTTCATGACCGTATCTGGGCAATTGAACACTGCATTTTTTACTGCTTCCGGAGGGTTTCTACAGGTAACTATTAGTGGGCAAGGGGTAATTGGCCCATACAGCTGCACACCAGTTTATAACACCACCACACTAGCCGATATTACTATTTGCCCCGGCGATAGTGTGCTGCTGTTCGGTAACTATGTTAAAGCAGCGGGTACCTATAATGGTATTGATACGCTGCCGGGTGGTGGCTGTAAGTTATCTATAACTGTAGACGTGGTATTTCCCCCAGCGGTTACCACTGCCCTGCCCGACTTGAACATCTGCTCAGGACCAGTCATAATATTTGGAACTACGATAAGCATGCCAGGCATTTATTACGATACCCTTAGGGGAATGGTGAATTGCGATAGCATTTTGGAACAACGGGTGTTGCCTTGCATTCCACCACCACTTTCGGGGGGTAGCTTTAGTGCCGATACCTTGGTAACCGATGTATCTTGCTACGGCGGTAATGATGGTAGCATCACCTTCGGTTTATTAGGCGATGGACCACTTGATTACTCGTGGAGCGATGGCGACATGGGTACCACCCTTGGTGCATGTGCCTATCATGTGGCCTTGAACAATGCTGGCACATCGCAAACCGATTTCCAAATACCAATACGACTAGGCCGAACAGCGGATATGGATGTTGATTTTGGAGACGTACGTTTTGTTGATTCCACTGGAAACAATTATACCTATTGGTTAGAAGACTACCCCGTGGCCGATACGGCTATTTTCTGGGTACTGTTGCCAAATATCCCTCCGGGGAATTTCGGTTTCTTCCTTAATTTTTGTGCTGAGAATGCCACCACCACCAGCGACGCACAAGGCACTTTCGATTTCTTTGATGACTTTGATGATGGCGATGTGAGTGACTGGACTTCGGGTTGTCAGCGAGCGTTGAGTACTGGTGAGTTCTGTACACAAGGTGTTTCTACTACCAACTGGAGCCCCAGTTTTAGTATGGAACTGGAACAGAACAGCAGTTGCTTTGTGGCCCCTTATAATGGATCAGCCTCTACCATGGAAAGAAATGTGGCCTTAACCAATTACGACTACGTAATAGACTACGATGATAGAATTACCGTGGAATTATTTGGCTTTTGTAGCGGCGGAACCAATGGAACGAACAGATCATTTGCTGATGGAACGAACCTAGGCAATGGCTCTGGTGCTTCACGAGGTGGAAGCTGTGGTAGCAATACCAATGGCTGGAACAGCCAAACCAGCAACAACTTTAATGTAAGTACAGGCACAGCGCTTATCCAATTACAAACCAGTGGTGGCGATTGTGCCGTCTCTACGGGTTGGTTTGATAATGTGCGCATCCGCCGCTGGTCGCCCGACCCTATTACGGTAAGCTTAAGTGGGGCAGCGCCAATAGTAAAGTCGCCACTAAGTGCAGGCACTTATACGGTAACCGTTACCGATGCCAATGGAGGTGTTTTTATTGACTCATTAACCGTAAATGAACCCGACTCTTTAGCACTGAACCCAGGCTTTAGCCCAATAGCTTGTAGTAGCCCCAATAGTGGTGAGGCTTTTGTAGCTCCCGCTGGTGGAACACCTATTTATACTATCGCTTGGAATAATTCCGCAACTACTGATACCATTGGTGGATTGTCGGCAGGTACTTACAGCGTTACAGTAACCGATGCCAATGGCTGTGCCGATTCTACATCATTGACCATAAGTGGCGCAGTAGGACTGACGGCCACTTTAGCTACTACCGATGTGAATTGCTTTGGTGGAAATGATGGCACGGTACAAGCCAGCCCATCAGGAGGAGCTAGTCCCTACAACTACCTTTGGAGCAATAGCGATGTAACCGCATTAACAACAGTAGCAGCAGGCACTTACACCGTTACTATTACTGATAATGGCGGCTGCACCACAATAGATTCCGCTATTGTAACTGAACCGACCGCTGCCTTAACCCTAGCTTTTAACGGCAGCGATGTAACCTGTATTGGCAACAGCAATGGCACTGCAGAGGTATTGCCTAGCGGCGGAACACCAGGCTACCAATACAGCTGGAGCAATAGTCAAGTGCAGTCATCCATCAACGGACTAGTAGCGGATACTTATACCATAACCGTTACCGATGCTAACAGTTGTACAGCGATAGACTCTTTCGTAGTGGCTGAACCTTTATTGGGATTAAGCGCAGTAGTAGATAGTTTAGAATTGGATTGTTTTGCTGATTCCACTGCATCTCTTGTAGCTACTGCTAGCAATGGTGTTGCACCTTTGAGTTATATATGGAACACAGGGGCCGGCAGTAATATTCTGAATGGCCTTGGCGAAGGAACATACACCGTAACCGTAAGCGATGCTAGTGGATGTACAGCCGAGGCGATCGGCCTAATTACAGAGCCAACTATCTTAGAATTGGTATGGGATAGTGTAGCAGCTACCTGCGAAGGCGCAGATGATGGTTTTGCCGCAGCAAGTGTAGCAGGCGGAACATTGCCTTATGACATTTTGTGGAACAATGGCGCTACTACCTTAACACAGCAAGGCCTAGCTGGTGATACCTACACGCTTACCGTTACTGATAGTAATGGCTGCGTAATTTCAGACAGTATTGTGGTAGAAAGCAACCTAATAACGGGCGACATAATTGCCGACCCAGACACCCTTATTGCCGTAGGCGAAACAACAGAACTAGTGCTGAATACCAGCAGCATGGTCAACTCGATTATATGGACCCCAAGCGACTACCTGAATAACACAGATAACGATACCGTAGTAGTTATCGCCACAGAATTTGACACACTTACTTATACCGCCACTTTTACCGATGATAACGGTTGTGTAGGCACCGATACCATTACCATATACATTGATAAAGAACCCAACTTCTTTGCTCCCAACGTCTTCACCCCCAATGGCGATGGGGTTAACGACGAGATGCAAATATTCACCGCAGGGGCATACCGTATTCAGCGGTTACAGATATTTGATAGATGGGGCGAGTTAATATTTGATTCAACAGATACCAATGCAAGTTGGGATGGCACCTTCAAAGGAAAGCAGATGAATGCAGGGGTTTACGTATATCGTGCCGCACTTCAACGCGGTCGCGAAACCAGCTCACGGAACATTGAATGGGTGCAGGGCAGTGTTACCTTGATAAGGTAGGCGGTTAAGACTTGTTAAGTCTAAAATAAGTCTACAGCATTCGGGTTAGAAGAAAGAACCATTTACTTTATAACCTGCTTACTGTTTATAAATAAACAACTGCCTACTTACCTGTTCTGGACTATTCATTTGTCTATCTCGCTACTAGTAATTTCTTCCTTGGCATCTTTCTTCGTTCAATATCATGACGTAAACAACTTAGCAATAGGTTTTCCTTACAAGTACTACATAAGATTTAGCGTAAGGGGAAATGCTACAGCAAACTTTGGCTGGTTTCTAGATTCCTTTTTGCTAAACTATTTGTGGTACTTAGGATCAGTGGCTGGTATTACTGTGCTATATCGTATGGTTAATTTTTTTAGAAAATAACAAACAAGAGCCACAACCTTCTTTCTACCTTTATCACAATGGAAAAGCAGCAGGCACTTCTGTTTCTTAAAAAAGCATTCACCTTAGCCTTAGTCTTTATTGCTTTGGGTATCGGCTTGCTGTTAACCCCCATTTCAAAAGAATATGCTTACGAGCAATTGCCTGAAAGCTGCCGAGAGAATAATTGGCAATACCACAGGTTAATAAACGACACAACTCCTATGGATCTTGTATTCATAGGCTCATCGCATAGCATGTTGGCCGTTAAAGATAGCCTGCTGCAACAGCTACTTGGTAACAATATGCAAGTGGCCAACATCAGCTTTTGCCGCTTAGGCAGAGACTTACAGCACACTATGCTATTAGATATGCTGCGCACCCACAAGCCGAAGCACGTGGTAATAGAAGTACGTAAAACCGAGAACCGATTCTCGCACCCCGACCACCCTTTACTTGCCGATGGTAATACGTTGCTAAACCCCACTCCCCTAGTTAATCAAGCCTATTTTGGTAACCTGCTAATGGCCCTACAAACTAAAGCCGAATATTGGCGAAAGGTGGTCAGCAGAAGTTGGCAAGCTGATGATAACCCAAGCGCTCTTAGTCCATATGGATGGAAGGAAAACACCCATACCGCCGATGCAAATTTTCTGAAGGAAAGAAAGGCCAAGCTACATGCTAAGCCAAAGCAAATGGGCGATGAACGCATCCATCAGGTAAAATATCGTTATGCACACCAATGGCTGAAACGCAGTATTGATAGCCTACAGCAGCATGGGGCTAAGGTCTATTTTTTATACTTGCCCGACTATGGCACGCCATTAAAGGAACCGCTTGATGCCAACATATATCGCAACTACGGTCCATTGTTACTGCCACCACAAGATATACTAGACAAACCCACCAATTGGTACGACCACGACCACCTGAACCACCAAGGCGCCGACACCCTTACCAAATGGCTAGCTAAGAACATAAGCTTACAATAAGCAGCAACTAATTGGTAATTGGTAATTGGTAATTGGTAATTGGTAATTCAAAATACCCAAACAAAAAAAGCGGCATCCCAACTTAAAAGCTGAAATGCCGCTCTGCTATGTTAAACATAGCCACTGGTCATTCTTGCAATTCAAGCTCGCTTTTAGGAATAATGAACGAGGTTTCGTTATTAGGCGCAATAAGGCCTGCACGTGTACCCGGTTTCACCAGAATACGAACTGTACGCATGGTTAATATACCACCCGTAAGGCTGGCTACAAAACTATCCCAAAAGTTGTAGCTGGTCTTAATTTGGTAATCGCCGCTTGAAGGTTGCGATGGATTGCTATTACCCAAAGCTATTA
>CAYGTK010000205.1:0-7173 GCA_964352775.1 uncultured Chitinophagaceae bacterium | reverse complement strand
CTATCGGTAAATATACTATTCAAACTTACTACCCTGGTAAAGGGCATACAGCCGATAACATTGTAGTTTGGCTAAACAGATCGAAGGTGCTCTACGGCGGTTGCTTTGTAAAGAGTACGCAAGCCAACGGTTTGGGGAATCTTAATGATGTTTATATTGATAGTTGGCCAGTATCGCTTAAAGCTGTTATACGCAGTTTTCGTAAGCCTGATTATATAATACCTGGGCATTTTGGCTGGTACAGCACCAAAGCCCTAAAACATACCTTAAAACTAATTAAGGCTCATAAAAAATAGAGGGCAGCTATAGTATTGGCTATTTAACCAGTTGTTAACTTTAAACTTGTAGTAGGTTAGTATTAACCATATTTCGTCCAACAATTAAACCTTTCACCAAATTCAGAGTCAAAAGCGCATACTAACCCCATACGCATGAAAAGAGCTTTACCCTTATTCGTACTTGTTCTATTCTCCATTTCGCTTAAAGCACAGTTGTACTTTCCTCCTGTTAACGGAAGCAACTGGGATACTATATCTACTAGCGACCTCAATTGGTGCAACGATAGTTTGACCGCTCTCGATCAATTCTTGAATGATAAGAACACCAAGGCTTTCATCATATTGAAAGACGGCAAAATAGTTGTAGAATGGTATTACGACGATTTCACCCAAGACAGCCTGTGGTACTGGGCCTCAGCAGGAAAAACCGTGACTGCCACACTCACAGGTATAGCTCAGCAAGAAGGCTTGCTTAACATCAACGACCCCACCAGTGACTATCTAGGCGACTGGACCACCTGCGATAGCCTTGCAGAACAGCAAATAACCATTCGGAATCAATTGACCATGACTAGTGGCTTAGACTATACTGGCATAAATTCGGATTGTACAGATAGTAGCTGCCTTAGCTGTTTGAATACACCTGGGGCAGAGTGGTACTACCATAATGCACCCTACACTATTCTTGACCAAGTAATAGAAAGTGCTTCAGGACAGAACTACAATGTTTTCTACCGTCAAAAACTGGCTAACAAAATAGGGATGAACGGATTATTCATCAAGGCCGACTATAACAATGTGCTGTTCACCTCCCCTCGTAGCATGGCTCGCTTTGGCTTACTTATGCTTAACAAGGGTAATTGGGATGGTACGCCAGTATTAAGCGATAGTGTCTACTTCAACCAAATGACAACTTCTTCGCAGAACATTAACAACGCCTACGGTTACTTATGGTGGTTAAATGGTCAGTCAGACTATCGTTTACCTGGAACTACACTTACGTTCAATGGATCAATAATACCTACAGCACCCGCTGACATGTTCTCTGGACTAGGTAAAAACGACCAGAAAGTATACGTAGTCCCATCGCAGAACATGGTGGTGATACGTATGGGTAATGAAGCAGACCCACAACTTCCGCTAGCATTGACAATGTTCGACAATGAACTTTGGGCACGCATAAGTATGCTGGAGAACTGCCCAGTAGGCATTACAGAAATAGAAGCAGATGTAGAATTGAGTATACACCCCAACCCTGCCCAGCATTATATAGAGATAAGTAGCTCTGTAGCTGTAAAGCAGGTAACGCTATACAGCATATTAGGGCAACCCATTCGCAAAGGGGTATCAGCTACTTTACCACTAACTGGTATTGTGCCAGGTATATATACTGCGATAATAGAGTTAGTTAACGGGCAGACTGTTCAGCAGCAAGTAATGAAGAATTAGGCAAACTATTTATCAGGTTCATTAAATAGAAAAAGCCCCTCAGCTATTGCTAAGGGGCTTTTTTATTGTTGGCTGACTAATCAGCTTAGTGCGGAGAGGGAGGGATTCGAACCCCCGGTACCTCGCGGTACAATGATTTTCAAGACCATCGCATTCGACCACTCTGCCACCTCTCCATTAACGAGTGGCAAATCTACGATAGTCCATCAACTTACGCAAAGTTTTAGGCGTGGTTATTTTGTTGAAATTGTAATTGGTAGTATGCTAAGCAAATGGAGCGCTTAACTAAGCGACTTCATGTCTATCACAAACCGATAATGCACGTCGCTTTTTAGCATTCGCTCATAGGCTTCGTTAATGTCTTGCATCTTTATCATTTCTACTTCGGCAATAATGTTGTGCTCTCCGCAGAAATCGAGCATCTCTTGCGTTTCAGCAATACCGCCTATCAAAGATCCAGCAACAGCTTTACGGCCCATTATCAAGGGAACAGAGTAAAGTAAAACTTCCATAGCCCCTATGTAGCCAACTAATACTAGTGTTCCATCTACACCTAGAGTGAATAGGTAATCATTCAAGTCGTGCTTATAGGGCACGGTATCTATTATAAGATCGAACTTACCCCGTACTTGGTTCATCTCTTCTTTTTCAGTTGAGATAACCACCTTATCGGCACCAAGATCAAAGGCATCTTGTTTCTTTTTAGGCGAACGACTGAATAGTGTCACCTCTGCTCCAAGAGCATGAGCCAGCTTTATGGCCATATGGCCCAAACCACCTAAGCCAACTACTGCTACCTTGCTACCCTTACCCACCTTCCAATGGCGTAGTGGCGACCAAGTAGTAATACCTGCACAAAGCAAAGGAGCAACTGCCCCAAGATCTAAATGCTCGGGCACTTTTAACACAAAGTGCTCATCTACCACAATGGTTTGCGAATAACCACCAAAAGTGCGTCCGCCTAAGTGTTTGTCTTTACTGTTATAAGTGCCGGTAAAGCCTGTTAGGCAATATTGTTCTAAGTCTTTCTTACAGCTATCACAGGTTTGGCAAGAATCTACCATGCAGCCTACTGCTGCTATATCGCCCGCTTTGTATTGCGTTACATCGCTACCTACACTTACTACCTTACCTACAATTTCATGACCTGGAACTGATGGGTAAACAGTTCCACCCCAATCATTACGGGCAGTATGCAAGTCGCTATGACAAACGCCACAGTATAGTATCTCTATTTCTACATCCTTTGATGTGGGTTCACGGCGCTGAATTTCTAATTCCTTTAGCGGAGCGTCTAACGCCTCAGTTCCATATGCTTTTACTTGCTTGGTGCTCATAGTTCTTGTGTTCTTTTATAGAAGGGTAAACTACGGATTTTGTTTAAGAAGACGGCCTTTCACTTGTCACACTTCGACTTCGCTTTGTATGACAGCCTAGAGTTATTTGGTAGCTATACCCTATCTAAATTAAAAAGCTCCTTTTCTCCTTCCAGCAAGTTTCTATTGTAGGCAATGCTGGCATTCAATTCAAAGCCTACCAAAAGTGCCAAGGCGTTGAAGTATATCCAAAACAACAGGGCGATAATGGTACCAATAGACCCGTACAGTTTGTTGTAGCCCCCAAAGTTGTTAACGAAATAACTGAAACCAAGGGATATTAAGATACACAGCACAGTAGCCAGCGTAGAGCCAGGAGAAACGAAGCTCCACTTCTTTTTTACTGCTGGGCCATAGTAGTAAATAGTACTTATGCCGAGGAAGAACAGCAACAAGATGGTTAAATAGCGCAGCGTTGTAAATAGGATGTAGTTGAAGTCAGTATCAACACCCAAAGTATCAAGAATAAGATGTAACAGCTCATCGCCCAAAATGATGACTACGATAGAGCTGAACAACAAGGTGGAAAGCAGTAAAGTAAGCTTGAGCGCTACCCAGCGCTTAGTGATAAAGTTGCGGTCGTGAAAGGTATCGTAGCTTTTGTTGAACGAGTCTATCATACCGATAACGCCATTACTGGCAATGAACAGCGTGAACAATATACCGACAGACAATAGACTAGCTCGGCGGTTCAACACCGTATCTTCTATGGTCTCTTTAATGAAGAAGAACACATCTTCAGGCAGCACATCGTTTAGCAGGCTTACAAGACTTGCTTGCAAGCCATCTATTGGGATGTAGGGTATTAGAGTGAATAGAAAGATAAGCCCCGGAAATATGGCCAAGAACAAGTTAAAAGCAATAGCCTTAGCCCTTACCGGTAATATGTCGCGCTTTATCTCTGTAAAAAAGAAAATGACCACGTGGTAGATGGGCACTTTATGAAAGCCTGGAAGCGAAACGTGCTTGGCCTTTTCTATCAACCTATCTATAATGGGAAGTTTTTCCTTTATACGGTCAATTAGCTTCACGGAAAGTAAGGTTTTAGTAGATCAGCCAAGGCATGCGGACAACTCATTGGGCGGCCATTGGCGGTATTCACAAATATCAAGGTAACCACCCCCGTGTTCAAATGCTCTTCTCCCCTATACACCTCCGACTTAAAAGTGATGGTGCGACGCGGCATTTCGGTAACGCTAGTTTTAATAGTAAGCAAGTCGTCGTATTTGGCAGGCTTGCGGTAGTCGGTTACCATTTTAATAACGGGTAGCATCACCCCATTCGCTTCCATCTGCTTATAGGGAAAGCCTAGCTTCTTCACGCAGTCATTCCTACCTACTTCATAATACAGCGCATAGTTACCATAATACACAAAACCCATCTGGTCGGTTTCGCCATAGCGCACGGTTACTTGGGTTTCGGTTGTGTACATACCTGCAAAGGTAAGATGCTTTGGGGGAATGGTGGCTGTGAGTTTTAAACGGGTTCGTATGACTTAGAGAATATTTCTTTACTAAATTCACAAACACAAGTATGGAGATGAATAACCTTAGTTTCACAATAATGTTCTGTTTACTAATGGCCTTTAGTATCTCCTGTTCCAACACAACCCGAAGCCATAATGATGGATTAGCGAAAACTGATGCTATCATGACCCCACCAAACATAAACTCGCGTGCACAAGCTTTACAAACTCGACTAGCTATACACGAAATACATCAACAATTTGATTTTTTACCCTATTTTGAATTTAGTGAAGACAAATTTGCAACAACTAAGGAGGCTGGAAGTCGGCTATTGATATTTCTGACCAATTCATATGTGGCTCTAAATCCAGAAGATATTCCCGATACAAAATTGTGGCTAATAGAACAGGGTTTGTGGAGTGGTGTTAGCACTAAGGAAAAGAAACTATATGAGGGGGAAATTGAAGATGAAAGGCAAATTGCAGAATACTCTTGGCAAGTGGAACATGCTTACATTTTAGGATGGGCCTTAGGGCTAGTGGCGCAAACACCTGATGCAACTAGACCAGCGACCGAGGAAGAGTTAACTGCTTTTTTAGAAAAGACTCCCTTAATTGGAGAAGAAACAGAGAGTTTCCTTGCTGGACTTGAGTATAGGGCTTTTCACGAAATTTATGATGAAAACTTGTTTCATGAGCTAGCAACTACTCATTTTAGAGATGCCATGTTCATGGGTTTTGAAAGTAAAACTGATATTGATAGTAACATCTCTTTCTATCGCCATATAAGCCTTAATTGGTTAAGGCGCTTCATGGATATAAAGGACTGGGATGAAACGGATACTTCTACCTAAAAAAGTATGACAAGATCAACGCCAATTACCTTATCCCCCGTTCATTCAACTTCTTATGGTAAGCCCTAGCGTTGTTATTGTGCTCACGTAAAGTGGCTGCAAAGGAATGATAGCCACTACCGTCGGGGCGGGCACAGAAGAAAATGTATTTGTGGTCTTCCGCATTCAATACGGCTTCAATGGCAGGTAGCGATGGGGTGCAGATAGGGCCAGGTGGTAAGCCTTTAACGTAATAAGTATTGTAAGGCGATTCCACTTTGGTGTGGCGGCGTAATATGCGGCGTAGGGTAAAATCGCCCACGGCAAACTTCACAGTAGGGTCGGCCTGCAGCTTCATGCCCTTTTTAACACGATTGAGGTATACACCTGCTATGCGAGCGTATTCATCTTTCTTATTACTTTCTTCTTCCACTATGCTGGCTACTACAATGGCTTCGGCGGGGGTAACACCTTGGCGCTTGGCCTTGGCTTTTCTAGCATCGGTCCAAAAGCGTTCGTATTCCTTATCCATGCGCTCCATAAAACTCACGGCGCTAGTGTTCCAAAAGAACTCGTATGTATTGGGAAGTATTAGGCTGATGGCTGTTTCCTTGTTCAATCCATATACAGCCAAGTAACTACTATCGGTCAATAGGTCGTGAATATTGGCGGAGTCGGCTTCTATTTTACTACTTACAAAACCTGCTACCTGCTCAATAGTGCGAAACTTATTCAGCACTACATTCAATGGTTCTTGCTTACCTGAGCGGAGCAGCTCGATGACCTTACGGCTATTCCAATGATCTTTAATGAAATAGCGGCCTGCTTTTACATTGTTGGTGTAGTTCATTCTACCCGCCACCCATTTCAAATCGTCCATATCTATAATGGCGCCACTATTGTCAAGCAGCGTCATCACATCATCGTAGCTCGACCCTGTAGGTATAAGCAGTTCATATTCTGCCTGATGGTTTGCTACATTATCATTAAACACCTTCTTGTAAAAGTAATAGCCCACTCCCCCGCCAATAATGGCAGCTACCAATACTATCACCAAAAATATCTTTAAGAGCTTTGCCATTGGGCCACTGCCTGTTTTAGTGCCTGTAATTTAGGATTTCCAGGGTTAAGTCTACGTATCTGGTTATACACGGTTTTTATACAGTCTGCATCTTTATATTGATAGCAGATGGCTGCCTTATTCCACCATGCTTGCTCATAATCGGGGTTCAAGGCTATAGATCTAGCTACAGCTTCTTCCGCTTCCTCTATTTGTTTTGAAGCTAATAATACATAGCCCAAGTTAGTCCACCCCTCGGCACTGTTAGGGTTTAGTTCTACTAATGAACGGTATTGAAGCTCTGCATCGTACATTCGGTCTAAAGCAACTAGCATTGCGGCCTGCTTATTTAGGAATTCGGGGTGCTTAGGCATTTCATTTACCGCTAGTGAGTAGTAGTGGAGTGCGCTATCTGCCTTATTGGTAGATGCAAAGGCCTCTCCCACTCGGTAGTAGTCCCATGCTGTGGCTTTTTCCTTAGCTTCATTTTGTTGCCAAAAGCTTACCAAAGCTGGGTAGCGCCGGGTTAAAAAGTAATAGTGAATACGGCTTGAACTTCCTTCAGAAACATCTGATATTCTATCCAGATAGAACTTAGCAGAATCGAGCATAGCAGGCACTTGTGAGAATTTCTCGTAGAAATTCAGATACCCCTGCGCCATTGTTTCGGCTGATGGGTCATCGTCGGTCAGGCATTTCAAACCTATAAAGC
>CAYGTK010000204.1:0-7184 GCA_964352775.1 uncultured Chitinophagaceae bacterium | reverse complement strand
GCATCTAAGTCAGTTGGCGTGCCTGTTGCATCTGCATAAGAGTATATAGGGTAACCATCTTTGGCGAAGCCTACCAATGCAGTAGCCGATTGTGTGATGTTGGTACAAGTAACTTCAGTAATGCCTTGACCATCTAAAGTCTCGTTCATGGCTTGTGCCACAAAGTGCCAGTGGTAGTAACCCGACGGATCGTGATGCCCACCACATGGGTCTATTGATGGTATATTTCCATTACCCATTGGCCCAGTAGTTACCGATGGAGGGTCGCCATTAATAGGCACTCCATCAGTTGATACGCCTATCAATTCCACCGTGCCTATCATGTTTGGCGAACCCAACAATTCTGGCGTAGTAGGTATAAGGAAAGTCAACTCCAAATTATCATCTGGTGCAGCATCTAAGCAGTAGGCAAAAGCAAAGTTCGGCGGTCCACTTTGGAAATCATCTATATTGATATTACCATTAGCATCTACAATATCATAACCATCATTCTCCATAGCGTTGAACAAGTCGGCCTTCATCACTTGAAAGCCGGGGTTAGTAGCACCATCGTACACGCCTAGTCCACCAATATCGTTTATAGTAGCCGGGCAGTAAGGACCATTAGGCACAGGATTACTTGAGAAAACCAATTGATAACAAGTAGTGCTCGATCCATTCTCTAACGTACATGGCACAGTATCGAATGACATTAAGGAGGTGCTATTGAAGAACGACTGCGCAATGGCATATGGGCCACTGTTTACTGGTGTGGTATCGTCATCATCATCACTGTTAAGTACATAACCTGTTGGTTGTGTGCAACTTTGTTGTGAAACGGCAGGGTTGCCCAGTCCATCGTTATCAGCATCTTCATACCAGGTTTGCTGCGTACACACTGTATCATCGGGGTCATCGCTATTGGCTACAAAACCAGTAGGCTGCTCGCAGTTCTCCACGCTTTCGTCGGGGTTACCTAATCCGTCGCCATCGGCATCTTGATACCAAGTTTGCAAGGTGCATTCGTCGTCTTTTTCATCTTTATCGCAACTGTTAAACAAAAGTGCCGTTGCTAGGCAGGCCAATAAAATAACTGATGATCTCATGGTGGTTAATACATCTTGTGAATTAATACTCTAAATAACTCCTTCCGCGGAAGTTATCATGTATAACATTCAGTAAATGATGTGTAAGTTTTTGTTTTTGGGGATTCCAGTCGAGCTGAGGTTACTAGATAGAACCTAGTGCATGTGCATATGCTGGTGGTCTTGTTCTGCCTTCTTGAAGGGAATTGGTGCGTATTCCACTTCCGTAAGTGCGGTATCTACTTCCTTGAGTTGGAAAGCAGTATTCACAGGTACATTTTCTAGAACTGTTACGGTATTACTGCCTGGCCACACTATCTCTATCTTATCAATTAAGGTTGCTGTACCCAAGCCGATATGTTGTCGCAAAGGGTTACTACCATAACTTCCCCCAGTATTCACTTCTCTATATATCAGCTTATCGCCTATGCTAATAGTGATCTTAGCACCAATGGCCGAGCGATTAGCCTTAACACCTTCTAGCTCCATGCTGATCCAGTTGTTATCATTACCCGGATTTTCGAACAGGGCGTTCCAAAACCTATCCGGCACGTAAAACCCACCAATGCTGGCATATACATCTAGATCTCCATCATGGTCTAAGTCAGCAAAGCAAATGCCATGTGTTTTTTGCAAATGGCCCAAACCACTTGAACGCGATTCTTTAAATAGGTCACCTTCTTTATTCAGCAGTAACAAATTAGGTATCTGCGCCTTCAGGTCGGGGAAGCCCGTGCCTGCGTATACATCTATATAGCCATCGTTATCTATATCGGCAAAGTTCAAGCCCATAGCCTGTACACTCCTACCCAAGCCGCTCCAAGATGCCACATCAGTAAAGCCACCACCTGCTTGATTATCATACATACTTGGGAAACCTCCCTCTTCGAACTGACCAATATATTCCTTGGCCAGTTGCTCCATATCCCTGTTATAATTCGTACTAAAAATATCGAGGTAGCCATCATTATTTCTATCGAACATGGCTACTCCAAATCCATTGTAAGGCTTTTGTACCTTCCACTTTTTAGCTACGTTGCTATATAGCACTCCACCCGTAGGTTGAAGGCCCTTGCTCATAAACAACATGTTATCACCACCATATACTGATACGTATAGATCAGGGTGACCATCTTTATTCAGATCGCCCCAAAAACAACCCTTCACCAGCGCATCTATTGCTATACCTACTTGGGCAGAAACCTCTTCGAAGGTGCCATCACCCTTGTTCCTATACATTTTGCTAGGGAAATTTTCTACCCCAACAAATAGATCGAGCCATCCATCGCCATCAATATCGGCCCAGCTAGCGGTATGCGTAGCTGCATAATGAAGCAACCCTGAATGGGCCGTTACATCCGTGAACGTACCATCGCCATTGTTTTTCAGCAATGAATTTGGGTATAAGTGGGCCGCCTCTTCTATTTCCCAACCACCACGTAACAGGTACATATCAATATATCCATCATTGTTATAATCGGCTTGTACAGCGTGCGAAGACATGCCTAGGTCATCCACATTGGCACTCATTGCCATATCCATAAAGCTACCATCGTGCTGCCTATTGTATAGCGCTGCTTTACTGCCATGCTCCGTTGACGCGGTAAAAATATCTTCGCGCCCATCGCCATTAAAATCTTCTACTATGGCTGAGCCGTAATAACTTTGTAGATCAACTCCAAGGTCACCAGCTATATTCTGAAATCTACCTAAAGTAGTATCCTGCGGAAAATTGCCCAAATTGATCAAGTACTTGTAGGGCATGTAGCTAGGGATGGTATCCAACGTGATGTAGGCAATACTGCGCAACCATCGGGCTATTATATCATTCTCATCTTTAGCTATCAGCTTGTCAAAATGAACAATAGCTTGGGAACTACCCTCTATATTGGTATGCACGGCCTGTTTGGAAAATGGTACTATGCATGAACTGCTGTTGTGGTTATCTCTACAATTATCCAGCTCCGCCTTTACTAACCAGCAGATGCCAAGTAGTAGATCTCTATCCATTATTGCCAACCCATTATCGCTACCCTTAAAAGACACATCGGGAAGACCTTCCAAAACTGTTATGGCCGAATCAGGATAGCCCGACCATAAATAGAACAGCGCTAACTGCTGCTCGTAAATATGAATTAAACTTGGCGAGTTCAATCTACTTATATCGTGCTTTAGCTTAAGTAACCCCTGGTAGCTCTTGTGCCCAAATGCTATTGGAAAGGTATCAGACTTAGCCAACTGCTGTAGCTCGGCAGCCATATCAAATTGATAGGACGATCGCAGCGGCGGGAAGCTCTCCCCTGCTACTTGCGCATAGCAGCAACTATATACCAACATGATAATGCTGAGTAAACAGACGATCTTCATCCAATTACTCGTGTTTCCGTAGCCCATTCTGGGGAAAAGCTACGCACTTTTAAAGGTAACTAGCAAGTTTGCTTATTCATTTTTATATTTCATATCTATTTGATTAACAGTAATTTACAGCATTAAACTTAAGCTCTTAAACTTACAACAGATAAGTATTAGCACTTACTTAATCCTAAGTGTACTGCGCAGGTTACAGAGAGTATATAGCGCTATAAAAACTATGAATTGAAGCTAAATAGCAGTGCAACGCTTTCACGCTAGTTGCATTAAGTATGTTAATTAATTGGTGACCCATCTAAACAATATCGATAAACCAATACCGCCTACCGATGTTATATTTGTACCATCTATTCGCTCACGAAATTGCAACCGCATGAAAATTGACCATCGTGAATTAACCGACTTACTTCAGATGGCCTATTCGGCTGAAAAAGCAGCCGCATTTGCTTACATAGGTCATGCAGGTTCGGTAAGCGATGCCGAGGAGAAACGGCAGATAAAACAGATAGAAGACGATGAATGGGGCCACCGTAAAGAAGTGCTGCTCATTATGCAGCAATACGACATTCCCATATCGAAATGGTACGAGTTCAAGTTTCACGTTATCGGTAAGTTCATCGCCTTTGGTTGCTACCTAATAGGTTGGTTCATGCCCATTTACTTTGCTGGTCGATTAGAGAGCGGCAACGTGTGCGAGTACTTCCGCATGATACACTACTTCCACTCCCTAGGCATTACCGAGCACGACAAGATACTGTACGAAATGGGTATCAAAGAGAAAGAGCACGAAGTGTATTTTCTAGAAATGATAAAGGCCCACAAGCTACTCCCCCTCTTCGAAAAGCTATTCAGCTGGGGTGTATTCAAAAGCTATAACGATGTGGACTTAGAGGAGAAGTACTCGCTTAAGGAAGCGGAGAAGTATTGTCGGAAGGATTGAGACTACTTTTCTTTCTTCCGTCTAAACATCCTTCTAAACAACTCAGGAAGGTTGATACTGAACCCGTTGCTATCATATTTCTTGACGGACACAAGACCATCTAGGACCTCCTCTTCTCCTTTATCCTTATCCCCAAGCTCCTTTAAATACTGCCCATTTGTATACTCCAAGCTCTTAATAGTTGCATTCTGATTTTGGATTATAGAATGGGAAAGCATTAACTGCGACCGAAGGTGTACTGCATTAGCAGCTAGTTGCTGAACACTGACATCTTGGTTCAATAAATTCATTGTCACAAGATTATTATTCGCTGCCAAACCTAAATAAACATCAAGTGCATCTTTAATTTGTGTTAGCGCTTGATTCGGATTATCAGGTGTAACTGTGAATAGAACCTCCTGTGCGGTTTCTTCTAATGAGGTCTTACTCTCAATCCCTAAGTCAGAAAGAAATTGACCAAAGTACATAAGGTATTGCTCGCAGGCAGCTTTTGATTCTTCGGGAAAAGAAAATTTAAATGGTACTCCTTGATTGCCATTCAGGTATTTGATGGAATTTAGTATTGCATCTTTTACTTGCTCTTGCATTTTAAGAAACGAGTAACCAACGGAATATTTGGATGGGAATTCAAACTGAATTGTTAAAAGCTTGTCCTCATCTTCTTTGTGATATATTACCGCACCAGCCTCGGACACATAATCATTTAGGGCAACTCTAAATTCTTTATATGAAAAGCTTTTATTCCATTCTTCCAAATTTGGCCTGAGATAGAAAAAAACCCTATCGGTATCAAATGATTCAAATACTATCCATGTACTAAGTGTTATAAAGTCCAAATCCAAAAAGTCATCCTCATAAACAATAGACATGTAGTCAATTTCTCCATAAAAAGAAATTGGAAGTAGCTCGCCAATAACGGATAGCCACTCATCTCCTAAATCAACGCCTTCCCTATGTGTAAGGATTTGGTCCAGCCCATGGTAAGAAGAGGTAACTCCAAAAGGTAATCCGTTAAATTTTGCAACCCTCTTGTAAAGGTCAGGCTTTCCTTCTTCGCTTCTAGCTCCTGCCTTAAAACAGACTTCCGTAAAATCAAATTTTCTCAATAGACTATCTTATAGATTTGCTCTACTACCTACTTTCCCACAGCAGCAGCTACCGCTTTCTTCTTAGGTTTCGGCTTTAAGAAAGTGATGCCTAGCAACAACTGCAACACCTCTTCCATTCTATCTACGTAGTGGAATTTGAGGCCTTTTAGGTAGGCTTCTTCTATTTCTAGAATGTCCTTCTCATTGGCTTGGCAGAGTACAATGTTCTTGAGTCCGCTACGCTTGGCTGCAAGTATCTTTTCTTTTATTCCACCTACTGGCAATACTTTTCCGCGCAAGGTTATCTCCCCCGTCATGGCGAAGAACGGTTTCACGGGCTTGTTCAATAGCGACGAGGCTATGGAGGTCAACATGGTGATACCCGCCGATGGACCATCTTTAGGGATGGCGCCTTCTGGTACGTGAACGTGTATGTTTGTCTTGTCGAACATAGCAATATCTAAACCAAGGGCATTGGCATTGCGCTTTATCAAGCTCAAAGCCGTCATGGCCGATTCGCGCATTACGTTACCTAGGTTACCGGTCAATATCAAACGACCGCGGCCTAAGTTATGGCTGGTCTCTATAAACAAGATGTCGCCACCTACGCTTGTCCAAGCCAAACCAACGGCTACCCCTGGTGGTTGCTTCTCTTTATAAATGTCACGCGAGAAACGAGCTGGGCCAAGTATTTCGGTCAGGTCTTCTGGTTTCACAGTTACCTTATCTGAGTCTCCGCCAACAATGGTTTTCGCCGTGTTGCGCATTACTGATGCCAATTGTCTATCCAAGTCACGCACGCCCGATTCACGAGTGTAGTCGTCAATAATGTGCTCAATACTCTTAGGATTAATCGTTATCTGCTTGGCTTTCAAACCGTGAGCTTTACGCTCTTTGGGTACCAAGTATTTTTTAGCGATCTCCAATTTCTCTTCAATGCTATAACCGTTCAATCTTATGATCTCCATACGGTCGCGCAAAGCTGGTTGTATAGAGCCAAGGGAGTTGGCTGTAGCAATAAATAGTGTTTTAGAGAGGTCGTATTCCATCTCTAAGTAGTTATCGTAGAAGCTGCTGTTCTGCTCCGGATCCAATACTTCTAGCAAAGCAGAAGAAGGGTCACCACGGAAATCAGAACCTAGTTTGTCTATCTCATCTAAAATGAAAACAGGGTTACTACTTTTCACTTTTTTGAACGACTGTAACACCCTACCCGGCATTGCACCAATGTAGGTTTTACGGTGTCCACGTATTTCCGACTCGTCGCCTAAGCCACCAAGGCTCATGCGCACATACTTGCGGTCCATAGCACGAGCAATAGAACGACCGAGTGAGGTTTTACCCACTCCCGGAGGGCCCACAAAGCATAAAATAGGTGACTTCATGTCGCCTTTCAGCTTCAGTACCGCTAGGTATTCCAGTATGCGTTCCTTTATCTTCTCTAAACCGTAGTGGTCTTCATTCAATATCTTGCGGGCGCGGTTAATGTCTAGGTTATCCTTGGTACATTCTTCCCAAGGCAGGTCTAACATTAGCTCTAGGTAGTTCAGCTGTACCGAGTATTCGGCAGCCGCTACGTTCATGCGTTCTAGCTTGGCTAGCTCTTTGGTAAAGGTTTTTTGTACCTCTTTACTCCATTTCTTACTAGTAGCCCGTTCGCGTAACTTCTCAATTTCTTGGTTGAAATTATCGCCACCCAATTCTTCTTGAATGGTCTTCATC
>CAYGTK010000203.1:0-7268 GCA_964352775.1 uncultured Chitinophagaceae bacterium | reverse complement strand
CCGTAACCCAATACTGGTTCGTTTGTCGAAAGTGAACGTGTGGTAGCCTGCATCGCCTGCAGCTGCAGCCACCTCATAGGTAAGTCTACCCATTTCTAATCCATCGGGGGTGTAGGCCTTCACTAAAAAATTACCAGCATAGCCATTGTTAAAAGACAAGTACACCTCCAATTTATTATCCTTAGCATTGCTAGTACTTCCCAGCTCGGTATTCCCAAGGGTAATACCGCTCTCTTGTAATTCTGCTGATAGTTCTACTTTATACTCTAGCTTCTCGCTAATTCCATCTACAAATTCCGTAGCAGTAGTGGTTACCGCATCGCCGCTTTCGTGTATCACTTCCTTGGTTTTTGTTTTCATCCAGTTGCATGAGCTAAGCAGCAACAAACAAACCGAACAAATGAGTAATGATCTCATAGCCTCTTTTTTTTTACTAAGATAACCATAAGCACTAAGGTATGGAACTAGACCTCTTCTCCTCATTTACTCAAAACCCAACATTCCCCTATCTTTAATTCAATGAAGAATTTTAATGATAAAATAGTAGCCATTACAGGCGCGGCAATGGGTATGGGCAGGGCCTATGCTTTTGAGTTTGCCAAGTTGGGTTCGCACCTGGCCATTTGTGATATTGATGAGGTGGAGTTAGAGAAAGTAGGGCAGCAGCTGAAACAGCAATATCCGAATTTGAAAGTCTGCTGGCAGAAGGTAGATGTATCTAGCCAAGAAGAGGTATTTGGCTTTGCCGATAAGGTGAAGGCGGAGCTGGGCAATACCCATATTATCATCAACAATGCGGGCGTAGAAGGCCATATTGAAACCGTGTACGACATCACGGTGGAGCAATACCGCCGCCATATGGGTATCAATTTCTGGAGTGTGATATACGGCACCAAGGCCTTTTTACCGCAACTGGTAGCCAATCAAGAGGGCGCGGTGGTAAATGTATCTAGCACTTTCGGTTTGGTGGGCATCCCCAATTGCTCTGATTACTGCTCGGCCAAGTTCGCCGTGCGGGGCTTTACGGAATCGCTAATGGTAGAATTTGCTGAAAGCCCTATTAGCATACATTGTGTGCATCCCGGCGGTATAGCTACCAATATCGTCCGCAGCGAAAAGGGCAAGGCCTTCGACAAGAAATTCCTGACCACCCCACCAGAAGACATCGCCAAGTACGTGATAAAGTGCATCAAGAAACGCAAAGCCAAAATAGTATATGGTAACGACTCGTTCCGACTACTGCTAGCCGCCAACTTTGTCCCCATGTCCATGTTCATCAAACTGGCTTGGAAAGATCTCTCGAAGGTGTACGATATAAAGGCTTATCGCAAGTTTATTCCGGGGTTAAAGTGATCGTAATAAGACCAAATGGACTACTACATGTTATATGTGCTTGACTTGCAGTAAGTCAAAAGTGGTATAATGTTATTTGCACTAGCCTGTTTTTTAGGCTACTTTCGGCATCGTTAAGCATGCATAAATGTCATTTTAACAAGAAATTTTAGTATAATACAACCTTATTAATTCGAAAAACAACTACATGAAAAGATTATTTATTTACTTAATACCACTGCTCTTTTTGTTCGCATGTAACATGGGCGAAACTCAAACAGATGAGGAAACTGTAGATGTAGAAGCATTGCAGCAGGCAGCAGATAGTCAACTAGAAGCCGTTTCTACTGAAATTGAAGAGTCGGCACAGGCCTTGGAAAAAGAGTCGCAAGAAGTAGAAGCAGAATTAGATAACTTAATTGAAAACTTATAAGCATGAAAACGATAGTAATAGCAATTTTAAGTACGCTGTTGATATTAGGCAGTACTAGTGTGCATGCTCAATTAGGTAATGCTAAAGAGAATGTTAAAGCCAAAACAGATAAGGGGCTTGATAAAGCGGAAGAGAAGTCTGGTGAAGCACTGGAAAAAGTAGAAGAAGGAAAACAACTGGGCTTAGATAAAGCGGAACAAGCGCAAGGTATGGCCGCAGATAAAATGCAAGAAGGCTCAGACAAAGCGGAAGATGCACAAGGAAAGCTTAACGACGGTAAAGAGAGTTTGGATGAAAAGATGAACGAAGGGCAAGCTGCAAAAGACGACATGGCAGCATCTTCTAGTGAGATGAAGGATAAGGCTACTGAAAAGACTTCAAATGCGTTATCTACTGAAGACCTAAGCCAAAATTTATCAGCGGAAGCTAAAGCCAAAAGTAAAGAGCAAGTAAGTGCTTCAGCTAATAAGGTAGAAGAATCTGATGCTAGGTTAAGTCAAACCACCGAAAAACTACAGCAAGCTTTTACCGCTTTAGAAGCGAAGAAAACAGCTGGTGAAATTACGGATGCGGTATATGGAGATAAGAAAGCTAAGCTAGAGGCAGTACAAGCAAAACTGAAAGGACTTATGGATAAGTCTACGCTAGTAAAAGCAAGTATTGATGGCGCAAAACGCTTACTAAACTAGTTTTTATTACAACCTACAACGGTAAACTAATAGAAGCCTCGCCAATTTGGCGGGGCTTTTTTGTTTCCATAATAAATTAACCACCGCCAGGTGTAAAACTAATGAGGTAAAACTCTCTATATCTGCTGTATTTATCGGTGTAATCGTACAACAATCCAACATCCTTAGCATGGCATATCTCTTGCCAAGTATAGTTTTTCTCTGATGAGTATTGTCCATCAGAATACTTTACTTCTTTGTAAGCATGAAATTGACCAAGTGGTATTTCCACAAGTCCAGTAGCAATGCTATGCTTTGTTATCCCTCCACGCTGAAACTTTTCGCCGTAGAAACCATCTCTACTTATATACCAAGTAAATTCTCTAACAAGATCACCACAAGGTCGGGTAGCTAACCCATCATAAGTATTTGGCCCTGTTGTTGTATCTCTATCGGCAACTATCTCTCTGTAAACTTGCTCGCCAGTGCTCCACTCCGAATAGCGCATAAGTTTTCGCTCCCCATTTATTATAGAGTCAACTATAACATTGGTTTGGGTTCTATCTACCGTCCATTCTTTATCATTCTTATCATATATCCGTTCTCTAAAAACAGCTATTGTACCCAGCGCAGTTGGGTCATGATCGCCTATAGGTACTTCGCCATTGATACAACTAGGATTTCTTCTGTAGGCAGTTATCACGTCTTGGTTAAAGTCGTCGCTCATTGGTCTTATAATTCCATCATAGGATAGGTCAAGTGTATCGAACGAGTTATCTCCTTTTTTACAAGAAAAGAGAGATAATGATAGGATAATTGGTAAAACAATTACTAAACGCATAGTCACTTAAAGCTAGCCAATTCAAATGACAATAACAATTAACTTATTAATATTAGTATACTATGAGGGGTAGCTGGTGTAAGTTGAAAAAGTGAAAGAGAGGGTTAGGATGCTTTTTTACTTTACCAGTAACATTAGTAGCTAAAGCTACCCGTGTAGTACATTCGTGTTATTCCACAATATTGTTCGTCAATATTAACCTCTTCGGGTGCGTTGCTTAGCCAGTAGTTGCCTACTCCATTCTTAGCGTATAAAACATTGGTAGCATTACTGGGTGTAGGGTTAACTGAGGGGTCTGCAGCTGAACAAAGAGGGAGCCTATCGAAACCAAAGTAAAATGTATCGTTGGGATATAGATGGAACCCAGTCATGCAGTTGCCACACCAAACTGATATGGTATCGTAATAGCAAAATGCGCTGCTATCGGTGTAAAGTGCTGTATCAGACGGAGAATCGCACAAGCGGGTTCTAAAGTTTACCATTACTGATAAGGTCATAGTAGAAGGCGGAGTTCCACAATCTTTTTCAAGAGCTGAACCAAGAGGTTTTCTTGAATCTTCTTTTCGCAGCTGGGCCTTATCACAGCTACTGCAAAGAAAGCAGATACATACAACTAAAATGGAAATGCTACACTTCATAACTATCTTAATATTACGCTTTTTATAATTATATATAGCCATAAAAGTGTCATGATAATTGAAAGTTGGAGTAATACTCTAAAAAGTCTTACTACCCTACCATATAAGGCTATTTACTTCCTAGCAACATCGATCCTTCACACACCTACAGGCCGTCTGACCAGTAGGCTTAGTTCTACAGATCCTGCACACAGCGGCAGCTAAAGGCCCATGCTCCAGCAGGGGTTTCCACCTCTTGGGCGGAGAGACTTGCTCGGTCTTGGGTTCTAAAAATATTAATGTAGCGTACCTCTATATTCCCATTCGAACCAGTACCTACTGATTCGCAGGAGTGAAACTGGGTGTTACTTCCAAAATTGGAAAAATCGGGTACCCCTTGATTATCAATGAATACTACACCCGCAGGTTTTACATTGAAGCCAAGACTATCGATACCCGCACCAGATAACCAGGTAGTAGTGCTTTTTAATACCCTACCTGCCCCATCTATTCCACCTGCCGCTGCTATCAACAAGTCCCAATCCGTTCGCGAAGGCAAGCGCCAGCCATTGGGGCAGTTACCCTGTAAGGGATTTACTACCGAGCCACAGTTATCAGTAATGTTCCCCACCAAACTGCGGTAGGTATATAGTCTACCTTCGGTTTCGCATCGGGCGGGGTCGTTATCAAAAC
The DNA here is from genome assembly GCA_964352775.1 of uncultured Chitinophagaceae bacterium. Classification (GTDB taxonomy): domain Bacteria; phylum Bacteroidota; class Bacteroidia; order Chitinophagales; family CAIOSU01; genus CAYGTK01. The sequence continues at coordinate 2,684 of CAYGTK010000203.1, read as the reverse complement.
AGATACTTCCTGTGCTGTTATAGCGCAAGTTTTCTGCCATCCAGCGCCTATCGCCAATGCAAATGGTACGGTACACCTTGCTATCTCTGGAGTCGGTAAATATGGTGTCTTCACAGCCTGGTTCCACTTGGTAGCAATAGTCATCAGCAAAAAACTGGCGGCAGAATAAGTCGCCATAGATGTTAAACCATTTCTTGTCATATTGCCGTATAAATGTATCAGCACACTCGCTGCCCATAGCATCTAAATGTGCCACACCACTACTATCGCCATCGTTAAACAAGGCTTGATAAAATTTCAGTTCCATTTGCGTGGCAAAATCGTTGCTAACGCTACGGCTAACCCCAGCTGCTCCTTGATAGCCGTAGTAGGCGCGCACATTGGCTTGCTGCCAAGCACTTAGTATGGGCAGATCATCTAAAGCTATTCGGCTAGTATTAGAATAACCGCTATAACACATATTACCAAATACAATGGTTTCGGGTAAATTGAGCTGCGCAATGTATTTGGCCTTAACATACATCTTATAGCTGTCAGCATCATCAAATGTAGTTTGATGAATGGGTACATTGGGTTCAAACTTTTTGTGTTTCACAATACTAAGTTGCAAGTCTAGCTGTAGCAAATCGGTAATACGTCTATCTTGATCGGCATTTACACGCTTGGCAAATTCCTCTAACGATACGGTGGAATCTTGAATGCTTTGTGGTACGGTATCGCCCATCAAAAATCCATTGGGCGCGCCGTGGGTATTAATAACTACCAAACCATAGTCAGAAAAGGTGTTCAGCTTTTCGTAGGTACACTCCTTACCTCGCAGAGAAGTTAGCTCTATACCATATTTAAGGGCCTTATCTTGAATTACTTTTTTGGTGGAGAATTCCGTTTCAAAAAACAGATCGGCATTAAACAGCAATATTTTTCGGTTATCAATATCATTCGTGCAATCGCCACCAGCCAGCTTTTCAAAAATATCACCACCGCCAGTAGCTCCGCCACGGGTAATAGGTTTGCCACTACCATCCACCGGTATCAAGGTATACCCCGCACTTAAGCCAGAAGCCATTGTAATGAACGCATAAAATTCATCTGCTACCAGCACCTCGCTTACTTCTGGTCGGTTCTCTACTATGCTGGCTGCTTGAGCTAGTACTTCCGCGTTATCTATGCCGTTTCTACTTAACTCCAACACGGTAGCCTCTAAGGAACCTAAGGTTTGCATTACCTCATACAGCGGGCGCACCTCTTCAGCATCCAAGGGGTCGTTGTTGGAGTCTTTTTTACAGGTGGTGAATAGGGCAAATGCCACTAGCACCAATACTAAAGGGTAGTACTTCATGGTTAATGGTTTTGCTTAAAATTAAAAAGATTATATGAAATGGGATATAACAGCGTTCCGCCTACGATACCTCAATTAGCTACTATAAATCCTTCACACACCTACAACTATTGGCAAGGGCATTTACAGATGATTCTACTTGACTGCCTGTGGCGCTTACGCCGTCTTCGTCACCGAGGAAAAAGTAACCGGAATAGGTAGCATTGCCTTGCGGTGTAGGGGTATCGGAATTACAGGTATAAAAAGAGGCCGTTTGCCCCAAACTAACAAAATTGGCCCCACTTTGAAAGTTGACATCGGCCTGACCGCCCGGTAATACATTAAAGCCTAGGCTATCCAATCCATTGCCCATGTTTACCCAACCTGTGGAGCCTTTTAGGGCTAGGCCGGCAACCTGTTGTCCGCCCACGGCATCAAACAGGTCTCTCCATTCGTTTCTGCTGGGTATATGCCAACCATTGGGGCAGGCCCCTTGTAGGGTGCCGCCCACAGCATCACAATTGTCGGTTATATTGCCCACTAAGCTGCGGTAGGTATATAGGCGGCCGTAGGTGGCACAGTTACTGGGGTCGTTATCGTAGCAGAGGCTGCTGGGGGAGTTAAAGCGTAAGTTTTCGGCCATCCATTCGTTTCCGCCTATGCAGATGGTTTTGTATACATTGCCATCTCTGCTATCCGTAAATTCGCCACCACAGCCGCCGTAGCAATAGTCTTCAGCAAAAAACTGGCGGCATAACAGATCGCCCCAAAAACCAAAAAACCGCTTACCTCCCCTCACCCTATGTGCCGTATCAGCATATTCTGTGCCATCAGGTTGCAGGTGTGCGATACCCGTGCTGTCGTTATCTTTAAAAAAGCCTTCGTACAGGCGCCTTTCCATGCTAAAGGCAAAATGGTCGTTCACCGTTCTGCTCATACCTGCTCTGGCCTGATAACCGTAATAGGTGCGCACATTGGTTCGCTCCCAAGCGGTAAGTATAGGTATGTCGTTCAAGGCAAATTGACTCGTGTTATTGTAGCCACTAAAGCACATATTGCCAAATACTATGGTGTTGGGCAACTGCAGTTGTGCAATGTACCTAGCAGTAACATAGTATCTAAGATTATCAGCGTCCAAATGGGTGTATTGATAAATTGGCACCCTAGCTTCGTAGTACTTGTGCTTCACCAGACCGAAATGAAGGTCTGCTAAAAGTCTATCGGTAATTTGCCTGTCTTGGTTAGCACTTATCTGTTGGGCAAATTCTTCTAAGCTTTTAGCTGAATCTTTTACTGAAGCAGGAACACTTTCCCCAAGCATAAAACCATTTGGCGAGCCGTGGGTATTAAGCACCACTAAACCGTA
>CAYGTK010000202.1:0-7295 GCA_964352775.1 uncultured Chitinophagaceae bacterium | reverse complement strand
GCGTGGATCAATCACCTCAGTACAAGCGGTTTACGTTCCAGCGGATGACTTGACTGACCCTGCACCAGCAACAACATTTGCTCACTTAGATGCAACAACAGTATTAAATCGTAAGATCGCTGAGCTTGGTATTTACCCCGCTGTAGATCCATTGGATTCAACTTCTCGAATACTTACTCCTGAAGTAGTAGGTGATGAGCACTACGATTGTGCTCAAGATGTGAAATTGATACTTCAGCGCTACAAAGAACTACAAGATATTATCGCCATTCTTGGTATGGATGAATTAAGTGACGAAGATAAAGCAATTGTATCGCGAGCTCGTCGTGTTCAGCGTTTCCTTTCTCAACCATTCCACGTAGCAGAGCAGTTTACTGGTTTGAAAGGAGTATTAGTTCCAATTGAAGATACTATCCGCGGATTTAAGATGATCTTAGAAGGTGAGTTAGATCACCTTCCTGAGGCAGCTTTCAACTTGAAAGGCTCTATCGAACAAGCAATTGAAGCTGGAGAGAAAATGTTGGCTTCTAACAAATAAGCGATAACATGCAATTAGACATTCTCACACCAGAACAAAAGATCTTTTCAGGGGAAGTTGACGTAGTTAGCCTACCCGGTGAAAGTGGTTCATTCTCTCTAATGAGTGGTCACGCACCAATAGTTGCTGCTTTGAAAGATGGTACTATTGAATTGAGCCTTGCAAGTGGCGAATCTATTAACCTAGATGACTACGCAGGAAAACTTTATAGCGCCGATGGCAAGTACAAAGTAAATATCAAAAGTGGCTTTGTAGAATGCCTAAACGATAAGATCTCTGTACTAATTGAAGGCGCTTCAACTAATTAGAAGATAGCTAACTGGGCATCAAGCCAGTATTAAGTCAGAAAAAACGAATATCAACGGGGACCTTGTGGAAAGGTTCCCGTTTTTTATTCCACATATTCACAATTGAAAAATATTAAGTTTCTAAACACCTGACCGTCAGCACCTTGCGCTCTTATTTGTACTGTGTCTAAATAAGTTTTTTTTAGTCCATTTTGTTGTTTGTTCCACACTCGGTGTCTACCTTTGCGGGGATTTATATGACACTAGTCTGACAGATCGTTAAACGAACATACGTGCACATGACATTTCGAAACTTGCGCTCCCTCTTAACTTCTCTCTCCCTAATATTTTGTTTCTCAATAGCTGCTTTTGGTCAAGATGACCCTAGCGAGCAAGTGCTTAAAGGAGAAGAGCTTTTCGGTATACACTGTACCAGTTGTCACCAGATGAACAACAAACTTATCGGCCCTGCACTATATCAAGTGAAAAGCCGCTGGGTAGAGTTGGATGATTACCAAGGTAAAACTGGTGAAGAGTGGTTATACGCTTGGATAAAGAACTCTCAAGGAGTTATTAAAGAAGGGATGCCTTATGCTGTTTCTTTATACGGAGAGTACAATAAGTCCATAATGAACACCTTCCCGCAGTTAAGCACGGAAGATATTGATGCGATACTTGCATATACTGACTATGGTGAGATTCAGGATGTTACTATAGTTGATGGACCTCCAGTTGAAAAGAACGCGGAAGACCCTTATACAACGTATTTCTTAGTGGCACTAGTAGCACTACTTCTTATTGTAATGCTTATTCTTATTCGTGTAACATCGGTATTGAACAAGCTTTCCCTTGAAAAAGAAGGTCTACCTGTTCCACCTTCAGTTCCTATCTGGAAGAACAGGAAACTGCGTGTAGCATTCGGGCTTATAGCTATCATCTTCTTAGGGAACTTCGTAGTTAACAATGCTATAGATAGCGGACGTCAAGAAACATATGCTCCAGCACAGCCTATCAAGTTCTCTCACGAACTTCACGCCGGTATTAATGGGGTGGAATGTCAATACTGCCACAACTCAGCATCTAAGAGTAAGCACTCTAACATTCCATCGGCTAACATCTGTATGAACTGCCACAAAGCGATTAATGGTGACGGAGCCAAGTTCGCTAAAAATGGCCGTAAAGAGATCAGTAAGATATATGCTGCTATTGGTTTCGACCCTAATAACAGAGCCTATTTTGATGATTATGAGAACATGAACCGTGATACTGTTGCGGCTATATTCTCTAAGTGGTTAGAGGAAGATGGTGCTGTTGATCATTCAAACGCTGATGTAGAAGAGGTATTAGCTCAAATACAAGAGCCTATTGAGTGGGTTCGTATTCACAACTTGCCCGACCACGTTTATTTCAATCACTCACAGCACGTAGCTGTAGCGGGTTTGGAATGTCAAGAGTGTCATGGACCTGTTGAGACTATGGAAGTAATGCGTCAGCATTCTGCTCTATCAATGGGATGGTGTATTAGCTGTCACCGTGAGAAAGAGGTGAATTTTGCAAGCAACGATTACTATCAGATCTATGATAAGTATCACGAAGAATTGAAAAAAGGTGAAATAAGCAAGGTTACTGTTGAGATGATCGGTGGTACCCAATGTCAGAAATGTCACTATTAATATAAGTACAAGCAACAGCGCATGGCTGAGAAGAAATATTGGAAAGGCTTAGCGGATAAGAACAACGATCCGGGACTGGAAGTACAGAAATGGCAAGAGTTCCCAGAGAAGCTACCTTCAAACGACGAACTAGAGAATAATCTTGACAAGGTAAAGGCCCCACGTAGGGATTTCCTTAAAATGATGGGCTTTAGTGTTACTGCGGCAGCAGTAGCAGCAAGTTGTGAGATAGACGTCCGCAAATCAATACCTTACGTTATTAAACCGGATGAGATAATACCGGGAGTTCCTAATTATTACGCTTCTACCATTATGGATGCCGGCAGTTATGCCAGCGTTCTAGTTAAAACGAGAGAAGGCCGCCCTATCAAGATAGAAGGTAATCAGCTTTCGAAAGTAACTTATGGTGGTACTGATGCAGCAGGCCAAGCCTCTGTATTGAACTTATACTCAGGCAACCGCCTTCAAGGGCCTGTTGCCAAGGGAGAGAAAAGCACTTGGGAAGCACTTGACGCAGATATAACAAAGCAACTAGCAGCAATAGCTGCTAAAGGTGGTCAGATCCGTATTTTATCAAACACTGTTCTAAGCCCTTCTTTTGCCTCTGTAGTAAAAGATTTCAGTGAGAAATATGGCAACGTAAAGCACGTTTCTTACGACCCTATTTCTTATTCAGGTTTAGCTGATGCATATGCCCAGTATACTGGCAAACGTGCTCTACCCGGATATGACTTTGAAAAAGCAGATAAAGTAGTTGTTGGTATTGGTGCAGACTTTTTAGGATCTTGGTTATCGCCATTAGAGTACTCTTATGGCTATGCTCAGAATCGTAAAGTAGACCCAAAGAACCCTAAATTATCTCGCCACGTTCAGATAGAGGCAAATATGACCCTATCAGGAGCTAATGCTGATAAGCGTATTGTAGTTAAGCCTTCACAAGAAGACCTAGCTGTGTTACACCTATATAATGCTGTTGCTGGTAAAGTAGGTGCTGATAAAATAAGTGGTGTTACAGCTCTTGAAGCTGCTACCATGGAAAGTATTGCTACTGTGGCTGATCAATTAGCTTCTGCTAAAGGTCATTCATTAGTGGTAAGTGGTTCTAATAATGAAGGAACACAAGTTGTGGCACTAGCTATCAACTATTTATTGGGCAACTTTGGCACTACTATCAGTAGCGATCGCCATAACCTTATGTATAAAGGTAATGATGCGGCCTTTGAAGGTTTAGTTAAAGAAATGGAAGCTGGTAGCGTTGATGCTTTATTCATCGTTAATGCTAATCCTGCATATAACTCAGTTTATGCTGACCGTATACCAGGCGCTTTGAAAAAAGTTGGTTTAACGGTTGCTATAAGCGGCACTATGGACGAAACCGCTTCGTTATGCGGATATACTGCTCCAGACCACCACTACCTAGAAATGTGGAACGATGCGCAGCCTAAAACAGGTGCGTTCAGCATCGCTCAACCTACTATATCCCCATTATTCAAAACTCGTAATGCTGGAGACAGCTTCTTGAAATGGGCAGATAACAAAACAGAATACTACGACTATATTAGAGCATATTGGGAAGCTAACATCTACCCTGCTCAGTCAGAGTTTTCTTCTTTCAATGTACTATGGGATCATACCGTTCATGATGGTGTTTTCGAAATAGCACCTGTAGCAGCAGCTACAGAAACTTTAGAAGGGGAAGAAGAGGCAACATCATCTACACCTAATATTATCGCTGCTGGTAACAAAGCTAAGCAAGCAGCCAAAGGTGGCGAGGGAGTAGAAGTACTATTGTACCAGAAGTCAATAATGAAAGATGGTACTTACGCTAACAACCCATTCTTACAAGAAACGCCAGACCCTATTTCTAAAGTAACTTGGGATAACTACGCTGCAGTTTCTAAACGCTTTGCTGAAGAAAATGGATTAGAGAACACACTTCTTCACTCTTCTGCTGATGCTGAGAAATATTTAGAAGTTGATGTACTGAAAGTTACTGTTAATGGTAAGTCCATTAACGTACCTGCAGTTATTCAACCAGGTACCGCACAAAACACCTTAGCTATAGCTGTAGGTTATGGCCGTACGATGAAAACTCGTGAAGGCGATATGGTTGTTGGTGTAGATGCCTACCCATTAACTGACACTACTAACGGTTTTAACAATAAGTTCGCCACTGGTGTAACTTTTGAAAAGACTGGGGAAACTTATCTTATCGCTCAAACTCAGCACCACTTCAGTCTTGATGATGGTTTGAATGAGCGTAATATCGTGAAGGAAACCACTCTTGGTGAGTACAAGCGTGATAGAAAAGCTGGTAACCACGATAGAGATAAAGTACTTAAGCAATTACAGACACTATACGGATACCACGATAGCCTAGATACCGGTCACCACTGGGGAATGGCTATTGACTTGAATAGTTGCTTCGGTTGTGGAGCTTGTGTTGTTGCTTGTAATGTAGAGAATAACGTACCAGTAGTTGGAAAGCTAGAAGTTTCACGTTCACGTGAGATGCACTGGTTGCGTATTGACAGGTACTACGCTGGAGATGATATTGATAATCCATCTTCTATCTTTCAGCCTTTGATGTGTCAGCACTGTGATAACGCTCCTTGTGAGAACGTTTGCCCAGTATCTGCTACCAACCACAGCGATGAAGGCCTGAACCAAATGGCATATAACCGTTGTATCGGTACTCGTTACTGTGCTAACAACTGCCCTTATAAAGTACGTCGCTTCAACTGGTTTGATTACACAGATGGAGATAGCTTCCAAGGAGCTATAGCAAATGAGCACGATCCTTATATGCTAACGGAGGACCTAACGCGTATGGTATTAAACCCAGACGTTACAGTTCGTTCACGTGGTGTAATGGAAAAATGTTCTTTCTGTGCGCAGCGTATTCAAGCAGGTAAGCTGACAGCTAAAAAAGCTGGTCGCCGCCTGAATGATGGTGATATTAAAACTGCATGTCAGTCAGCATGTCACGTAGGTGCTATCTCTTTTGGAGACTTAAACAACCCAGAGAGTGAAGTAGCTAAAGCAGCATTTAACGAGCGTGCATTCAAGGTTATTGAAGAAGTTCACACCTTACCATCAGTTACATACATGGTTAAAGTGAGAAACAGAGACGAAAACGAGGTTTAGGCCAATTAGAAATAAATAAAGACGACTTATGTCAGCTTACGAATCTACTATACGGGAGCCACTAATTACGGGAGAGAAAAGCTATAAGCAGATCACTACCGACATTGTGCGCTCTACTGAAGGCGTTCCACCATTATCATGGTTTATCGCTATCTCCATTTCTGGTACACTTGCTGCTGCTTTTGCCATTTGTGTGGTAATAACAGTTTGGCAAGGTATAGGTATGTGGGGTTTGAATAAAACTGTTGGTTGGGCTTGGGATATCACCAACTTTGTTTGGTGGGTAGGTATCGGTCACGCGGGTACACTTATTTCCGCAGTACTTCTACTTTTCCGTCAGAACTATAGAACGGGTATTAACCGTGCAGCAGAGGCGATGACCATATTCGCGGTCATCTGTGCAGCTCAGTTCCCTGGTATTCACATGGGTCGTCCTTGGTTGGCTTTCTTTATCTTTCCTTACCCTAACACTCGCGGACCACTTTGGGTGAACTTCAACTCTCCCCTACTTTGGGATGTTTTCGCGATCTCTACTTACTTAACCGTTTCGCTATTATTCTGGTACTCAGGTCTATTACCGGACTTCGCTACCATTCGCGATCGTTCTAAGTCTAAACTTCGCAAGTCTATATATAATACCCTTAGCTTCGGATGGACGGGTTCTGCTAAGCATTGGCAGCGTTTTGAGTCACTATCACTAGTTCTTGCAGGTTTGGCAACACCACTAGTGCTTTCCGTTCACACTATTGTGAGCTTTGACTTCGCTACTTCAGTTATACCTGGATGGCACACAACTATTTTCCCTCCATACTTCGTAGCAGGAGCTATTTTCTCCGGATTTGCAATGGTTATGACCTTGATGTTGATCACACGTAAAGTGTTGAAACTAGAGGACTATATCACAATAGCACACATCGAGTCGATGAACAAGGTTATCGTACTTACAGGTTCAATTGTAGGTATCGCTTACATGACTGAGCTTTTCGTAGCATGGTACTCAGGTTATATTTACGAACAGTATGCATTTTATAACAGAGCACTAGGACCATACTGGTGGGCTTATACAGCCATGATGACTTGTAATGTGGTATCACCACAATTCTTCTGGTTCAAATCACTTCGTCGTAATCTATACGTTTCGTTCATCCTTTCTATTACCGTAAATATTGGTATGTGGTTCGAGCGATTTGTAATTATCGTTACTTCCCTACACCGCGATTTCTTACCAAGTAGCTGGGTATATTTTACTCCAACTTGGGTAGAAGTGGGTATTTATGTAGGAACGATCGGATTATTCTTCACACTATTCTTGTTATTCGCTCGTGCATTCCCTGTAGTGGCAATTGCTGAAGTGAAATCTATTTACAAGAAATCTAGTGAGGCGGCTAAGCGAATACTACTTGAAAAAGAAGCCGCTGAAGGATTATCAGGAGGCTCACAGCCTGCTGGAGCATTGCATAATAAAGACTAAACTACGAATCATGGATAAATACATCGTAGGACTATACGAAGACGAAGAGATCTTATTAAAAGCCGTAGCTGATATTAGAGCTAAGGGCATAGAGATCACCGAAGCATTGACTCCATTTCCGGTTCACGGGTTGGATGAGGCTTTAGGTATGAAAGAATCTAGACTGCATACTGTTGGAT
>CAYGTK010000201.1:0-7306 GCA_964352775.1 uncultured Chitinophagaceae bacterium | reverse complement strand
CCCCCTCATTTTGCGCTTAAGCCATTTTGGAAAAACCATCCCAATTTCCACAGAGCTATCAATCAAGAAAGAATTTTGGGATGGGAGGAACAGGCAAATTAAGAAAAGCTACAAAGGCGTTTCTTCTGTTACCAGGTTAAATAACCAATTAGTAAAGAAGAGGGCAGAAGCACTCGATATTATTACTGAGCTAGACGAGCAGGATGTTTTGCAAACCCTTACAATTAGGGAGCTAAAGGATAAAATTGTCAAAGTGGCCAAAGATGATACGCTTTTTTCTTTCACCCAAGCATTGATTGATGATTTTGAAGAAGCAAAGCGTTTTGGCACTGCTTTGTCCTACAAGGACACTATAAGAGCAATCAAGAAGTTTACGAGAGGAGGGGACATGACATTCCCACAAATTACATACACTTGGTTGGTCAAGTTTGAAAAGCACTACATAGCAAAAGGGAATAGCTATAATGCTCTTGGGGTTTACATGCGAACACTACGGGCAATCTTTAACAAGGCCATAAAATCTGACATTATAGAAAAGAGCCACTACCCATTCGATAAGTACCGTATTAAAACCGAGAAAACCCAGAAGAGGGCGGTTTCTATGGATGTGATGAAGAGTATCTTAATGCTAGAGTTAGAGGAGTCAGATCGACTTTTTCACGCCCGTAATTACTTTTTAGCAAGTTTCATGATGAATGGAATGAACTTCGCTGATATGGCACAACTCAAAAGGTCAAACATTTCTGGTGGACGTATTCTCTACAAACGGCAGAAGACAGGAAAGCCATACGACATTAAAATTTCAGATAAGCTCCAGACCATTTTGAATTTCTATATCAAGAATAAAAGGGTGAACGACTTCATCTTCCCAATTACGAAAAGGGATAGCCCTGATGAACAATACAAGGATATGATGTGGGCACGAAAGAATTTTAATAAGGCACTTAAAGAAATTGCAGTGCTTTGTCAAATAGAAGAAAATCTAACCTCCTATGTATCTCGGCACTCGTTTGCTACTGAGGCTTTGCTGAAAAATGTACCCGTAACGGCTATATCGGCTATGCTTGGGCATAGCAGCTTGAAAACAACTGAAGTATACCTCAAAAGCTTACCTAGTAATTTGTTGGATGAGTACAGTGATAGGGTAAACTTATGACTCTAACTTAATTTCTGAATATTTAACCTGATTAAACCTTGATTTTTCAGCCGCTTGAATCCAATACTCAATTTGAGTATTTATACTGCCCACATTAGCCAAAGACTTAGCCATTTTGATCATTTGCAGTTCTACAAAGGATCTATCTACATCCGAGTAATTATCATTAGAATATACGGTTAGAATTCTCAAAAGCTCTTCCTTATAAAGCTTAACTAAAGTAGAGTCGTTCGACATCCAATCTGCAGCAAATTCCATACAGTCTTCTAAAGCAGTTTTTTCCATCAGTACGAGTTTGTTTAAAACTAATGTGAATTCGCTTTCCCAATGCCTTGGGTCTTTGAATTTTCTTATAGCAAAACTTAAATCCCCAAGAGCCCACTTTACTTCAGTTGATTCTTTCGATGTAAGCCCATCAAATATTGTCTCATATCCTCTGTGAGAATTGTACATTTCATTTACTTTCAGTCTGGTAGATTTGTACTTAGATATACCTTTTAAGTTTGTTTCTTGATCGTCAAGAAACAAACTCATTTCCTGCAAAACAAAACGGAAGTTATGATCCGATCTTCTGGATAACCAATCCTCTATCTTCTTTAACTCCTTACTCATGCTAGAAAAAACCTTTCTAGCTTCAGCTTTTGTCCAATCCAAGTGAAAGGAAGAATGATATCTACTATATATGAAGTGGCTAAGAGGGATATAATTGCTTATGCTTGATAAACCCTTATCAGTGAACCCTGCGTCCCATAATCTTTTATTTTGGGAAACACCCTTTTTTATCTCAGCGATTAACTTCTTATCCCCTTTAGCATAATAGGTAAGGACTTTCCAAATCCTCTCATTAGATAAAGCCATAAAATCAATCTTCCTTAATGATTTTTGAACCTCCTCACGCTGCTTGTTTGATAATATTTCCCAGAGATTTGCAATCAAAAACCATCCGTTTTCATCGTTTGGTAATCCAGTTATCAGTGTATCAAGCTGCTTCTTCAAATTTGGGTCTTGTATTTTTTCTCCCTTTTTTTCCAAGATTGGATTTTGTGCTAATCGGTAAGTATACACAGTAGCCTCATTGGAGGTCTTATTCTCAATGCAAACTTTTATTATTGACCTGACTGTTTTAAGATTTTGTATGAATAGTATTGTAGTCTTAGAAAATAAGTTTTCTACCTCCCTATATCTGCTAAACAGTTTTTTTCTTACTTTTTTGTCCTGCCATATAGTAAGTAGCATGTGCTCCCAGTTTTTTGGCGGAACTGCCTGTGCCATCTCTGAACCCACAAGCAAAATACTTCTTCTAATACGGTGTGGTGTTTTTTTATCCTTGTAAGCGTTAGCTAACACGTGCATTATTGATGGAAGCTCTTTCTCAAGATTATCTGAGAAAGAGTAATCCTGTCCAATCCTTTTAAGAAAATCATCATTCTGGTATTGAAGAGAATAAAACAAAGCAGGATATGGTAGGTATTCAAAAATCGCTTTAAAAGCAATATACCATTCATCATGTCCCTTATAATGGACTCTGTTTAACGATAAGGGATAGCCAGAATTAAGCAACAACTGAATGAATTGTAAGCCCTTTTGTGGAAGCGTAAGGTCATTAGAGAAACTGAAACCATTTGAGATAATACTTCTATCACTTCCATGAGGTTTAATCTTCTCTGGTTTTCCTTTTATATCCTCTAAAATCGATTCAATATTCCTCGTGGACTTACCGAAACCAAATTGCTCAAAAACCTGGATAACCTCTCGCAAGAGTCTAGACTTTTCGTAATGAGATTGGTTTTCATATAAATAATGCAATAACGATATGGTATATAGCTGCTCTTCATTGGTTCTTATTTCTGACTGATGGTGATATTCCTCCAATAGTTTTAGCGCTTTACCATTATCAAAAATTGCTAACATCCCAGCCTTTCTAACATTCCAATAAGAGAATGTTTCCCACTTATCTAGTTCTTCTTTTAGGCCAGAGAAATCTAAAGTGAAAGCCTTCAATAAAATTTTATTGTAGGTTACTTGAAATTCTATGCCTAAGCTATCAGAAACATCTATTCCTGAAATTAATCGACTTGTCTCCTTAGAGTCCACAAATAGGCATGCTTCCCTTAATTTCAACAGGTCAAGCTTTATCTTTTCCTTAGGGAAGCTTTTAGAGATACTGGAAATTTTATCAATATCTTTCTTCTGCCAAGCAAAAGATGGGATTAGCAATGTATCGTTCATTGCAATGGCCCCTGCCATTAAAATTTTCTTTATATACTTGTCTTTTTTGTCTGCATTACTGAGGATTTCGCCTAAATAAGACAATAGCTTTTGCTTTGAACGATTATAGGCGAAACCAACTTGAGGAAACCTATCATCAGAAGCTTCATCAATTATCTGGATTGTAGATTTAGCTATTTCTTTTGTGGAAGCTAATTCGAAAGATGAGGGCTTTGTTAGTGTGAGATTATCCCACAATCTTTGATATTTCCTCCTCTTGTATATTTCAAGAATTGCTTCGGATTTATCATAATAAGCACTTCCTGATAAATAACTTAGGAACAAATTGATTAGGTCCTTTCTTTCAAGTGTATTTGGTACACTCAACCCTGTTTTGTTACTCAAAAAGTCTAAGACTTCTTTATCTCCTAAACAAATCCTATAAATTCTGTGATTTTCAAAAAAGAGCTCTTTACCATTTGGTAAAGAGCTTGGATTCGGGTCCACATCTATTAAGTAAATCTTATAGTCAACATTCGAAGTTTTATCTTTTTCAAGAATATCTCTTACCCATTTTATCCACTCTATAAAATTAGGGTCTGATGCTGAGAAACCAATTAGGCAATATGATTCTTGAAGAAGGGATATTCTCATCAATTGTGTAAATGCCTCATGTTTTTGAGGATATGTTTCATAATCCTCTTTAGCGATTATGTAATGAACTCTTGAATCACCATCAAAGCCATAGCTCCCCCCTTTTTTTCTTAAGCTCCCATGAAGTTTTATGATGTTTTTGTTTCTTTTTAGACTCAAATGGGAAGAAGTTGTAACAATTGATAAACACTCCCCTAAAGCTGATTTCAATTTTCCTAGGTCTTTTTCTTGTAAGCTGAGTTTCCGCTCCAAAAAAGATAATTCGCCCCTTAGTTGAAATATCTTATTCTTATCACCAGAATTTGACTCTAGCTCGTTTAGTTCTTCTATAAGTCCCGCTTTATCTCTACCATTTTCTTGAATCTGTTTACGTATAAAGTCGATTTCATTCTGGAGTTCATTTCTAGTTGCGGAGTTTGTCGATAATTCCAACATCTCATCATAATTTGTCGTTAAGATGTTGTTCCATGGCAACTTTACTAACTTCCTATGCAGAAAGAGCATGTCATTGGTTAACGGAATACTGTTGGTTATTCCTGAAAGCTTGTTTACAAGTAAACGTTTATCACCTTTTTTTATACAACTAGGAGTTCTTTCTTCAATGTAAGTGGCAATAGCCTCTCTAAAGCCCTTTCGTTTAATGAACTTGGAAACTAATTCTAGAAAGCCTGTTTCTTCAATATATCGCTCAATTTGACTTTCTCTAAATTGAGCTTCAGATAATGGTTTTTTACTGAGTGCTTTGTGTTTCTCGAACCAATCTTTCAGCTCTCCTTCCAACAAAAAATCTGCAAGGTCATATAGCAATTGCCACCATGAAGGGAAAATAGTACTAACATTTTTACTGAAACCTGCTCCAACCATTACTGACATCTGCCTTTCTTGAAGCTGTAATTTCATCTTTTTTAATTGTTCTACGTCATTTGTCTCATTCATCATTCAACAGTTTACAAAGTGTTATTCAGAGAGTTGATTAAATCTTCGTGATTATGATTTGTATGCAAATAAACATATGTTTATGTAAAAGCTGTTTAAGATTTGAATTCTTTCAACCTATATAAAGAAGCAAAGGATTACTACGATAGGCTAATTCCAAACAGAATCGATGGGTTAATATTAGTAGCTCTTTTCGAAAAGCACGGTGACGAGAGCTTTAGCGAGAAAGAGTTTCTTCAAGCGATAGAGGCTACTTTAAAAGACCTTGGACTTAATTCTTCAAGGACAGAATATGAGAGGAATAACAACATCATTCTAAGGCTGCAAGATCATTTCATTTGGCGGGATGGAGGTAGAAAACAATACAGTTTTAAGACTTACGGCCTAGAATTTTGTACCCAATTGAAAAAACGTCTTCTTGCTGGATATAATCCAGCAAAAATCAAAAGATGGTTCGATGACCTATACAATAGACTTGTGGAGTTAAATCAACGTGAAAAGGGATTTAGAATATGGATAGAAGACCATTTTGATCTAAGACATCTAACTCTTGGGGAACAAATCGAGGTTTTAGATGAGCAGGTAAATAACTCCGTCAAGCAATTTAGGAAAGAAATAAAGTCAAAGAAGCAACAATCTGGAATTATTGAAATCTTACAAGGCATTCAAGCAGGGCTTGATGTTATTAAACTTCAGGCTGATGAGTTAAGAAGAGCTTTCCAGGCCACCTACGATATTGATGATTTTCTGACGGGTATCTTGGAAGAGTCTGAATCTGAAGAGTATTTAAAGGATATTAGGAGGGTCAGAAGTTTCAATGAATCTGTTCGTTCTCATTTAGAGCAAGTAAGTAATCGGATTGACAAGATTAAACCTCGAATAAGAGAATTTATCTATGATTTCAATCAAGGCAACTTTGATAGAAAAACCGAAGCGTTTCTTAATTCAATTTTGAAATACTCTACTGTTAATCGACAAAATCAAGGGCGCAAGGTTTTGCATCTACCATTCGGTATCCCATCAATACCAATACAAGATAAATTACTCATGCCTAAGTTTATTATCGTCCCCATCAAAGAAATCAGTCCTAAAAAACCCATTGATATAACCCCAAGGAGTATTGACAGAGAGAGGCAGAGCATTTTGCTAGTTAAGTCCCGAGCCTGGAAGAAAGAAAAGGATGATGTTGAATGGTGGCTAGGAAGAGCGTTCAAGCAAATTGATTCTTCCGGGAGACTTGACTTCACAGAATTTTTCTATGAAATCCTAAAAAGCGAGAATTCAAGCCTTTCATTGGCTGTAAAAGTTGCACACCAAGTGTTGAGAAGAAGTTCAAGGATAAATGAACTTGAGGTTAATGGTCAAAAAAAAGTTACTCTTAATGAAATTATCACCAACGTCGCAGTATGGAAAATGCAAGTAAACAAGAGATAAGTCGCCTTGATTTCTTGAATGACAAGTCAACTGATGATTATTTCGCAAAGCTCGACTATAAGCTTAGGAGCGGGGTACATATCCAGCGTGAGCATCCACTATCGGAAGCATGTTTTCGCTATTTGGATCGAAATTTTGAAAGCCTTAAACTCTATTACAAAGAACTGTTTGGTGTACTCCTTACAAGAGCGGGAAATCAGTTTAACACTTACTATTTCATAGACTTCCTTGATGGAGGAAGAGGTAACATCCATTCTGATTATAGGGAATATCTTAGAACTGAGTATGTCCTTATCGGTATGTTATACTATAAACTATACAAGCTTGACGGCAACATTGAATTGGATAGTGTGTCTGACTTTATTTCTCTCTTATTTTCAGAGTATGAAGAAGAAAGTGATAGCTTGAGAAAACTCATAATGGATGTCTCTTCGGATAAAAGTTCTGATTATACCGACGAAAAGTTAGAAAACATAATCACTAAGGCATTTAGTAAATTCTCTGATTTAGGTTGGATTGCGTGGGAAGCTGATGATGAAAAAAATAGATTTAGACATTTACCCTCCTTTGAACGGCTTCGGTCACTTTACCAATCACAAATTCTTGCAATTGATGAGCTGATAAAATCTCAAGATGATCCAAAGTAGCTATCCTAGAATTTATAGTTTTTCAACGATAGGAATAAAACAACACTATAATTGCAATTATCTTTTTCACCCTTATCGAACTGATTTCAGTGGCGAGAGTGGCAGCGGAAAGAGCATGGTTGCTGATATGTTACAGTTGATATTAGTTGGCTCGAAAGAGTTTAAATCATCAACAGACAGTCATAGTGAAAGAGAACCTAAAGGTATAGTACTGGAGCCAAAAGGCAAGCAGCATGGATTTGGTTATGCCTTTTTGGTTATAGAATTATAT
>CAYGTK010000200.1:0-7543 GCA_964352775.1 uncultured Chitinophagaceae bacterium | reverse complement strand
GATCAATAGATCGATAGAGAACAAAAGGATAAGTGCAAGTAAGAAGATGACTAGCTTTTTCATAGCGTTCTTTCGTTAAACTAGCCTATAAACGCGATGTATTCACTACTTGGTATGTATCGAACTCAATTTCTTCCAATAAATGTACTTTTTGGCTTTCCAATTGGAATACTCTTGTGAGAATAGAACGTACCGTAGCCGTTTCTTGCTGGGGTTGAAGATCGGCCTTAAGCACGCTTTTGTCCAACAGGTCATTTTCTTTATCGGTAAAGCCAAAGCCTTTGTAATTGCCATTGTCTACCCATACGTAGGCTTGTTCTTCTTGCGTGCGCCCACGCTCTAAAATGATGAATGAGGTAGACCGCCCACGGATGTCTTCTTTCATTTGCTCCACCCCTGCCTCATGATCGGCAACTGTATGCGAGAAATAAAGTTCGGGCAAGCCACATAAACTAGGTTCCAATTCGTACTGCCCCACTTGGCGTATTAACCAAGTACGAGCCTCCCACAATGTGGGGAAACTAGCTAAAGCAGGCAAATGCTTTTTGGCTTTGTCAATAGCAATATGCGTTTGCTCCCTAGCGTCTTGATAGGCATATACCCCAAATGCCCTATGACCATCTTTCTGCGCCCTATTGTATATTGGCCAATACTGCTTTATCTCTCTATCCTCTAGCAGGCTAGCCAACAGTTCCGAACCCGTTTCTTCAAAAGTGATGTTGTGGATGTGTTTCTTGAAATCGTGCACCTTTCTGCTAGATGTGCCTCCCGAGAAGTGACTGTACACCCGTTTCCTCAAATTCTTCGCTTTGCCGATGTAGATGAACTTCCCTTTGTTATCATGGAAATAATAAACACCTGGTCGGTCGGGCAACTTACGGAACACCTCGCTAGGCAGGTGGGCTGGCAGTATGGTTTCCCCACTACGTTGGTTCAGGGTCTTTTGGATATGACCATTTTCATCACTTCTGAACAAGTGTGCGAATAACAAGGCCGTTGCAGCCGTATCGCCCATAGCGCGGTGTGCATTGTTATGGGTAATACCCAGCTGACGCGTAAGTTTACCCAAGCTATACGACTTCATCTCTGGTATAATCTTCCTTGACAAGCGTACCGTACAGCCCCGTTTAGGGTTAAAAGAAAAGCCCTCTCGTGCAAAAGCCTTCTTCAAAAAACCATAATCGAAACTGACATTATGGGCTATAAAGATCTTGTCTTGCAGTAAACTGAAGAGTTCCTCTGCTATCTCCGAAAATGGCGGAGCATCTGCTACCATTTCATTGGTGATATGGGTTAGCGCCGTAATGAACGGTGGTATTTGCATATCAGGTTTCACCAAGCTTTCCCAGCGCGAAACCTCGTTCATACCATCGGTAACTATAACAGCTACCTCGGTTATGCTACACAGGTGAGCATAGCTACCTGTGGTTTCAATATCTACTATGGCAAAAAGCATCAAGAGGAAATTAGGAAAAAAAAGGTACAGTAGTTATTTAGCAGGGTGTACTATCATTTCTATCAGAAAGCGATCATCTAATACGCCCAAATAGCGGGCCGCTGCACTTGATAGTTTCAGAATACTATTGTTCCGTTTATCATTCGCTGGCAATGGGCCTAGCACTTTTACATAAGCCACCTTACCGTTAAGCAAATGCTTTATTTGCAAAACACTTCCCGCAGGGGCATCGCTATATAGTGCAAACATCTGCCCATCATCAGCCCTACCATCTTGTGCCCAAGTAGCAATGCCTCTTAGGCTGGTTTTAGTAGTTACATTATCGCTAGCAAGGCTGCTTTTCAGTTTCTCGCTAGCCAGCTTAGCCTTGTTAATTTTGACTACTGCAACTGAAGTATCTACAGGTTCAATTATACTTACCAATGTTGCCGTAGTGTCTTTTACTGCAGGTGTAGGTGGAGTTATAACGCCAGAGACCACTTTTACAGGAGTTTCCGTTGAAGTTGGTATGACTAACTCCTGCCCTATCTTCAGATCAAAGTTCTCTAGCGAATTGGCGGTTTGAAGCTCCTTTGGGGCTATTCCATACTTCCGAGCAATGCTAAAAAAGGTCTCCCCTTGGTCTACCACATGCGTTTTCTTAGGCGTTCCATTCACCATAGGTGCTGGAGTGGTTTCCACTAGTACTGTCTCTTCCTCTAGCTTCTCTTCTACGTCCATTGGTATTATCAGCAGTGTGTTTACTGATAATGCATCACTTTCCGTAATGCGGTTCACTTCCATTAAAGCAGTTAGATCTACCTCGTAGGCCTTAGCTATACCATAAAGACTCTCCCCCGCCTTCATTTGGTGCAGGGTATATTGTTTACCGTTCAGTTTAATGGTCTTTCCGCCGCCAATAGCTTGAGCGTGAAGAATTATACCAACGGAAAGCAATAATAAGAGGATGGTGCGCATGTGTTATTGTGATATGGTATCTTTGAAACGAAGGGAATACCTTCAAAATTACTTTACCTGCTAGTAAGACCCCCTATGCAAAACCGCTATTTACTAACGATCGCCCTATTCATAGCGTATACATTGTTGCACAGTTTCAACCATACTGCTGCCGCGCAAGACAGCACTGATATTGAAGGAGCAACGGTATATACTTTCACTTTAGATGCTGGAATATTTCCTGGTGCTTTACGAACTGTAGAAAAGGCATTATCAGAGGCCAAAGAGCAAGAAGCCGACTACATCATCATGCGCTTGAATACCTTTGGTGGCCGAGTGGATATTGCCGATTCCATTCGTATGAAATTCTTGAATGCAGATGCTACAACCATCGTCTTCATCGATAAAAATGCCGCTTCGGCAGGGGCATTGATCTCTATTGCTTGCGATAGTATATACATGGCGGCAGGGTCAAGTATTGGAGCCGCTACCGTAGTTGATGGCAATTCGGGAGAACAAATGCCTGACAAGTACCAAAGCTATATGCGTAGCACTATGCGGGCTACTGCTGAGGCACAAGGTAGAGACCCAAGAATAGCAGAAGCTATGGTTGATGACCGTATCAAAATTGAAGGTATTATAGATTCTGCCTACACCTTAACCTTTACTACCCAAGAAGCCATTACCAATGGGTTCTGCGAGGGAGAGGTTAAAAACATTAAGCAGATAATTGAGAAAGAACTAGGCTTAAAAGACCCAACTATTGTTACCTACAAACCTGGCCCATTAGAACCAATAATCGGGTTTTTAACCAGCCCAGCAGTTAACAGCATTTTAATACTGCTGATACTTGGGGGGATCTACTTTGAGCTACAAAGTCCTGGTGTAGGTTTTCCACTTGCTGCGGCTATAGTTGGTGCAGCATTATTCTTTGCACCATTATACTTAGAGGGCTTGGCCGAAAACTGGGAGATCATTCTATTCTTCATCGGTTTAGTTCTATTAGCGGTTGAGATATTTGTTATTCCTGGTTTTGGAGTGGCAGGCATATCAGGTATCATTTTAGTGATAGGTGGACTTACGCTTTCATTGGTACAGAACATTGACTTCGATTTTAGCTTCACTTCTCTAGATGCAGTTAGTTTCGCCTTTATTCGTGTAGCTGGAGCTTTGGGGGTATTCTTTATTCTATTGCTCTTTTTTGGAAAGAATATAGCACAATTAGGCGCCATGGGCGGATTAGCATTAGCAGACGAACAAGAAGTAGAAAAGGGATTCACCTCTTTAGATAGCAAGCTAAGTGAGCTTATAGGTAAAACTGGTATTTGCCATACCGACCTTAGACCTAGCGGAGTAGTAAAAGTAGATGGTGAACGATACAGTGCCTCATCAGAAGGCGACTACATAGAAAAGGATACCGAAGTAGAAGTGTTGAAAATAGACAGCAACACGCTAATAGTTACCAGAAGTAAGCAAGCATGAAAGCAATAGGAATAATACCCGCACGCTACGCCTCTTCTCGTTTCCCAGGCAAGCCTTTGGCAGATATTGCAGGGAAAACGATGATACAGCGGGTGTATGAACAAGCCAAAAAGAGTAAGGCACTATCGCAAGTTATTGTAGCTACTGATGACGACCGCATTTACCAGCACGTTCGCAGTTTTGGCGGTGAGGTAATGATGACCGCCACCCATCATAAAAATGGCACAGAGCGCTGTGCGGAAGTAGTAGAACAATTGAATACCGAAGTAGCTATTGTAGTCAACATTCAAGGAGATGAACCACTAGCAGCTCCTGAGCAGATAGACCTGCTGGTAGATCTATTGAAAAAGGAACACGTTAACATAGGTACATTAGTAAAGAATGAGGTGGACAAGGAAGTGCTAGAAAGCCCGAACACGGCCAAAGTAGCTGTTAATCAAGAGCATAGAGCTTTGTATTTCAGCCGTTTACCAATTCCTCACCAAGCGGGATTACAACGGCAGAAACCACACTACCGCCATATTGGAATGTATGCTTACAAAGCATCTTTACTTCCTATGCTGGCCAACTTAGACCCTACTCCGCTAGAGCAAGCAGAAAGTTTAGAACAACTGCGCTGGTTAGAACATGGATATTCCATTTATGTAGCCGAAAGCAAGTGGGAAAATCACGCCGTTGATATACCCAGTGATGTCGATAAAATTATAAACATTATCAAAGGCTGAAAAGCGAATTGAAATTCGGCTGGCGGGTCTTTTTTTTCTTACCTTTGAGTACGTAGTTCGATTACGTAACCCTCTCACTGCTCCTCGTCATGGCCAAGCATATTTTCGTTACTGGTGGTGTAACGTCTTCCCTCGGAAAAGGAATTTTTGCCGCCTCGCTGGCCAAACTACTTCAAGCCTCTGGCTACCGAGTAACCATCCAAAAATTCGACCCTTATCTTAACGTAGATCCAGGTACCCTGAACCCTTACGAACATGGTGAATGCTATGTAACCGATGATGGTGCAGAAACAGATCTAGACCTAGGCCACTACGAACGTTTTTTGAACGTGCGTACTTCGCAGGCAAACAATGTAACTACAGGCCGAGTATACCAGCAAGTAATAGACAATGAGCGCGAAGGCGTTTACCTGGGTAAAACCGTTCAAATAATACCTCATGTAACTGATGAAATAAAGCGCCGCATGCTGCTTTTAGGTGAAACTGGAGAGTACGATATAGTACTTACAGAGCTAGGTGGTACAGTAGGTGATATTGAGTCGCTACCCTATATAGAATCTGTTCGTCAGTTGCGCTGGCAATTAGGTTCGCAAAATTGTATGGTGATACACCTTACACTTATACCTTACCTAAGCGCTGCAAAAGAATTAAAAACAAAACCTACCCAGCACTCAGTAAAAGAGTTGTTAAAGGATGGGGTTCAACCAGATATGCTGGTATGCCGTACGGAGCATGATCTATCAACAGAAATAAAAGAGAAATTAGCCCTTTTCTGCAATGTTGATATTAATTCTGTAGTGCAAGCCAAAGATAGTGAGTCGATATATGACGTTCCTGTCGATCTCTTGAAAGAGAACATCACTAAAACAGTACTGACCAAACTGAATCTTCCTTTTGAGAATCCATCTCTAAATAATTGGAAGCAATTTTTACACAAACTTAAGAACCCTAGCCATACTGTAAACATTGGCTTAATAGGTAAGTATGTTGAACTTCAAGATGCTTATAAATCAATATTAGAAGCCTTCATTCACGCTGGTGCCGTTAATGAGTGTAAGGTGAAAGTGCATAGCGTACATTCTGAAGGAATAGACGATAAGAACGCCCATGAGCAATTAGGCCACCTAGATGGTATACTAGTAGCACCAGGCTTTGGTAATAGAGGTATAGAAGGAAAGATAGAGGCTATTAAATATGCTCGCGAGCAGAACGTGCCTTTCTTCGGTATCTGCTTAGGTATGCAGTGTGCAGTTATTGAATTCGCAAGAAATGTATTGAACTACCCTGATGCCCACTCTGGAGAAATGGAGCCAGATTCAGGACATAAGGTTATAGACCTGATGGAAGACCAAAAAGCAATAGAAAGTATGGGTGGAACAATGCGCCTAGGAGCTTACCCATGCACCGTTAAAGATGGCACGAAAGCTTTTGAGGTATATCAAAATGATCTAGTACATGAACGCCATCGCCACCGTTATGAATTTGACAACGCCTACTTAGAAGAATACCAAAATGCAGGTATGTTAGCTAGTGGAACGAACCCTGATAGTGAATTGGTAGAGATAGTAGAACTAAAAGATCATCCTTGGTTCGTAGGGGTACAATTTCACCCGGAATTGAAGAGTACGGTAAAGCAGCCGCACCCATTGTTCGTTCACTTTATCCGTGCTGCATTAGCTTTTCAGCAAAAGGATAGCGATGCATCGAGCTCACAAAAGGAAAATGCGATCTCTTATTCTTAGTTTTGCGGTCGCTTAACCAGAACTAGGCATGGATAGAAATACCATAACGGGCTTATTGTTAATAGGCCTTATACTTTTTACTTATACCCTTTATCAGGCTAACCAAGCCCCTGTTACACCTCCCCCTACGGAAGAAACAGTAACTGATGGGAGCACTCCGACTGGCAATAGCACCGAAGATGCCTTCATTGAGAATCCGCCCAACGAAGAACGTGACGAGGAGCTCACTACCTCAGCTCCATTGGATAGTACAGCCAAGAGAGCTCAAGAAAACAGTAAATACGGACCATTTGCCGCTGCCGCTACTGGTACTGAAAAAATATTCGTACTTGAAAATGACGATGTAAAGCTTACGCTAACCAATAAAGGTGGACGTATAAAGCAGGTAGAGATAAAGAATTATGTTACTCATGATTCAATGCCGCTTGTTATATTCGATGATGCGAACTTTCAGAGTCGCTACATTTTCAACATTGCCAATACCAAGCAGATACTTACAGATGAGCTTTATTTTGAAGCTTTTGACGGGAATGGAACTGACGGATCGCTAACATTTAGACTGAAAGCTGCAAATGACAAGTATGTAGAATTAAGCTATAAGCTTCCTGAAAAAGGCTATTTGGTAGACCACCAATTAGCCATGGTGGGGCTAGAAAAAGTAATACCTAGAGCTTTCAATGCTTTTGACTTCCGTATGCAGCAGAATGTTCGCAAACTAGAGAAGGATAAAGACAGCGAGAACCGCTATACCGAACTACACTATCAATTCGTAGATAAAGAGACCGATTACTTATCTAACACTGGTGATGATGAAAAGAACCTAAGTGCAAACGTTGAATGGGTATCGTTCAAACAGCAGTTCTTCAACAACACTGTTATTGACAGGTCAGGATTTGAAGAGGTTTCCATTAAGTCGGTATTAGATGAAGAGAATGAGCAGTATTTGAAGAAATACACTGCACAAATGGCTTTCCCATACAGCCACAGACCAAATGAGACCTACGACATGCAGTTCTTCTTTGGCCCTAACCACTACCAAGACCTAAAAGATCTTGACCTTGGAATGGAGAATATCATCTCCTTAGGCTGGTTCGGTTTCATTAATAGATGGATCATTATCCCACTATTCAACTTCTTGGTATGTATTGTAGGTAATTACGGCCTTATCATTTTGATATTGACCGTATTGATCAAGTTGATAC